>JANNCY010000190.1:0-15998 GCA_031387085.1 Flavobacteriales bacterium
TTGGACATTGGTGCATCCGATTACAGAAACGAGTCCGCTTTTTGGTTTTTCAGAAAGTGATTATCAAAATACTATTGGAGAGTTTATCGTTTTTATTAAGGCTTTTGACGATATGTATAGTACCACGGTTGTAAAACGGACATCTTATATTTTTAGTGAATTGGTTTATGGTGCTAAGTTTGTTCCGATGTTTTCGAGGAGTGAAGACGATAGAAAAACCATTTTGCACATTGACCAATTGAATACTTTTGAAAAAATAAATTTATAGAAAAAAACCATCCCGATTTTACATCGGGACGGTTTTTTTTATTTTATTTCATCGTGAAATCGAGTTTTACGGCTACTTTTTTGGCCACTTTTTTGCTTACGACACTCGGAATTTCTATTCCATAATCATCGGTATTTACATAGAAATCGGAAGTTAAACTTACACCATCAGCTGTTTTTTTAATGTTTGCCGTAATTGTGATGTCTTTTGATTTTCCGTGAAGTTCGAGTTTGCCTTTGATGGTAAAATCTTTTCCGCTGGCGGTTAATTTTGACATGTCGAAGTTGTCTATTTTACCCCTAAAAGTAGACTTAGGATATTTATCACTTTCGATGTAGTTTTCATTAAAGTGTTCTTCCATGAGAGCGGTTTTGAATCGAAAACCTTTAACGAGGATTAATGAAGCAATTTCACCCGTTTTAGTATTGATAACACAAGTTACGCCATCGTTTTTCGCTTTTACTTCTTCGAAAGCGGGAACCGATGCTTCAAAGCTTACTTTTCCGTTTTTGGTAATGATTTTATCTTGCGCAAAACTCATTGTAGTGAGCAAGAAAGCAGAAAAAAGTACTAAATTTTTCATGTTTTAAAGTTATGGTTATTCGGCAAAACCTTCATTTTGCCATGTTGTTAACTGATTAATTAAGTTTTGTGGCAATCGAGTTCCACCATTGGGCATCATTCCAGGCGCACCTTGGTTTCTAGAGATGCGGTTTATTAATCCACGATTTAAAATGGCGTTTTTGACATCTTGATAGGTAGTCAGTTGCATTGGTGCTCCGTTGATTGGCGGACTTTGATGACAAAAAAGACAATTGGTATCGATAATGTTTTTCACTTGTGTGTTGTACGTTACTGTAGCTGTATTCATATTTATTAAATCGTCAGTAGAATTCTCCGAGCAGCTTGGCAACAACAATGCCATAACTAAGGTTATGAAGAGTAATTTGTATTTCATAGAGTTTATTTTAAAGGTATACAATATATAAAATAAAGTTATTATAAATATTTTAGATTGTAATGCGTTATTGAAATTATTTTAGCATGTTTACTTAGTGTATACTTAATTTTTAACTCCGATAATTAATTACGATAAAAGAAATAGTTTAGTTTTGTCAGCTAATTATTTAGTACTAAATTAGTCTTTTTTATTGTATTTTAGAATCCAAATTGTTTTTAATAACGTAATTCTTAAGTACAAAGCAGACGTAGGTTTAACACATATTTTATTATTTTGAAAAAGAAATTACTCTTATTATTATTTATTGTTGTTATTGGAGTAACAGCGTCTTATTTTTACATCTACAAAGGACATCGCAATATTGCGACAGAAACTGCCGATTATACGGTTACTGTATCCAATTTACAAAAAGAATTTGTTGCTAATGATAGTTTGTCGTATCAAAAATACAAAGATAAAACCATTCAAATATCGGGTAAAATAACTAGTATTGATGCAGAAAATAAAGCCATTGTTATAGATGAAAAGTTGTATGCTACTTTTTTAAATATACTTTCAAATGATGTAAAAGTAGGTAATCAGATTACCATTAAAGGAAGATTTTTAGGATATGACGATTTGGTGGAAGAGTTTAAAATTGATCAGACAACCGTTGTAGAATAAATTATATAATAACAAAACAAATAATTACATTACTTAAATTAAATTTATGAAGAAGTTAGTACTACTATTATTAATACCATTTTTATCAATAGCGCAAGATGATTTATTAAAAGATATTGATAGTGTTGCTACAAAACAAAAAGTGGAATCTGCTTTTAAAGGATTAAAAATTGTAAATATTGAATCTACTAAATTGGCTGCCAAAGGCGATTTGTATTTTATTGTAGCGCATCGATTTGGTTCGATTGAAGATGGAATTGAAGGTTTTTTCGGGTTGGATAATGCCGTTACACAAATAAAATTCACCTATGGATTAAACAATTGGTTAACAGTTAGTGCCGGAAGAAGTGAACAAGCGTATGACTTTTCGGGAAAATATTTATTGCATTCTCAATATGAAAATGGATTTCCGTTTGCTATTGCAGGTTTTAGTAGCATTGCTTTTAATAATACTTTAAAGGAAAGCAATTATCCAAAAATGGAATTTAAAGATCGAATTATCTATGTCAATCAATTATTAGTATCAAGAAAGTTTACTAATAGATTGTCGCTTCAATTGGCACCAACGTATTTACATGAAAATTTTGTAATTGATGATAATCAGGATAATAGTCAGTTTTTAATTGGAATGGGAGGAAGGTTCAAATTCGCAAAAAGATGGTCTCTTAATGTTGATTATGCCACACATTTAAATAGATCCTCTACTTCACCTTTTCACGATCCGCTTTCAATAGGAGTGGATTTAGAAACTGGCGGACATGTTTTTCAAATGCACATCAGCAACTCACAAGGAATTCATGAAGCAGGATTCTTAGGAAATACACCAGGGTTGTGGGAGAATGGGGATATCTTTTTCGGATTTAACTTATTGCGTGTTTTCTAAAAAATAAAACTATAAAAAAAGTCCCTTATGAAAATTCGTAAGGGACTTTTTTATTTCTAAAAGTTTGATTTATTCTTTCATGAATTTTTGAGAATAATCTTTACCGTTACTATCTCTTAGTAATAAGATGTAAGTTCCAGTCGCTAATGATTCTACATTAACTGTTGGAGTAGTTAGATCAGATTCCATAATTAACTTTCCGTTCAAATCGTAAACTTGTGCCAATTTCATAGTTAATTCGTCATTGGTTTTGATATTTAAAACGTGTTGAGCAGGATTTGGATACAAACTAAACTCAGAAGAAGTATAGCTATCCAATCCTAAAGTGGAACCTTCAACAACAAATAAAGATTGATTTGGCGCCGGATTGTTGACTGTATCAACAACTCCTGAAGGCCATCTAATAATTACTTGAGTGATTGCAGTTGCTTGACCAATTCCAAAATGAGCATTTAATGAATTCATATATCTAAATCCTTCACCACTGCGAATGTCTCTAATTTGTTTTCCCCAAGCACCGTATATTTCAACTCTAGCGCCAATTCCATTACTGTTGCTTTGAATTCCTTTTAGGTTCACTTTTATCCATTTATTAGTGTTTCCACTATTCATTTTTAAAACATTACCATTTTGTATATCAAGAAATCCATCGTTGTTAAAATCACCAACAGCACCAATACTTAGACCAGTAAAGGGTGTAGGACTAAAAGTCATGTTTCCATTGTTAAACATAATTTTATTTCCACCACCCATAATATCAACATAGCCATCATTATTAAAATCATAAGCAATATGCTCTATGTTTGTAGAGGTGCCAACATCCATTCCGGAACCAGTGGTAATATTTGAAAATGGTTCATCAATCGAATTTGTTGTATCAAGGTTGTTTCTTAAAAATTTATGCGTTCCACCACTGGCACCAATCATAATATCCATATCACCATCATTGTCAAAATCGGCAATTGAAGAAGACCAAGATTGTACAGGTGTAATATTTACTTGAGCGGTTGCAGATATATCGGTATACGAATCAATACCTTGTTTTTTGTTGTTTTTCCATAGTTCACAAGGAGGTCCTGAGCATTTTGAAATAAATACATCCACATCACCATCATTGTCAAAATCGGTCCATAAGGTGGAATAATTTCCTCCATTTGGAATAATACCTATGTTATATGCACCAGCTGTTACACCCGATTGGTAATAGGTAAAAACACCCGAACCATTGTTGATGTAATATACATTTGGATCCACATCGTGACAAGAAAAGGCATCTAAATGACCATCGTTATTGATGTCAATAAAGTTGGTTCTTTGACAGAAAATGTATTGTCCAGGTGTATCTTGAGTAAAAGCAGTTCCAGTGTTGTTTGATCTCATGAATGTTAAACCACTTCCACTTCCGTAAAGTAAATCATTGAAACCATCTTTATTGTAATCTCCAGCAGCCATACTCCATGAAGGTAAAAAAGTTGCTGAAGTTGTAGGAATATCGGTTACAGTAAAAGTACCATTAGTATTTTGATAATGAATTTTAATATTTGTTGCAGTAACATTTACTAAATCATCTTTATAATCACCATTCATGTCTACCGAACAAATATTATAAATACTACCACCTGTTGTAATTGTAGGAACAGTTTGTGATGTAAATGTAATAAGGCCAGTAGCAGGAACCACAACTGGACTTTCAATTAATTGAAAAGTAAATCCGGAATTATTGGCAACAGAAAGCCATCTGTTATCCCAAACAATAAGATAAGTTGTGCCAGCTGTTACGTTAAAGGTTGCGCTTGATGAGTAACTTGTTCCACTATCATCATCTCCGGCGTAGCAAACTAAACTTCCAGAACAGCTCCCAGTATAAACATGAAACCGTGTATCTTTTAAAGGCGTATTTGCAGCTATATCAGTGGTAACAGTAACCGTATAGTTTTGGGTTGGAGTATAAGCGTACCATTCTCCACCAGGTAGGTTAGCGGCAGGTATAGCGCCATTATCAGCACAAATTAATGTTGGTGCGGTACCATTGATTGGTCCAACTACAAATAATCCTGCAGTTGAAATGACTACTGGAGAAGCGCATGAATCTTGACCATAGCTAAATTGAATGGCAAAACAAAGCATAAATAATAAGGTAATTTTTTTCATCATTGTTCGTTTTATTTATTAATGAATTCAAATATAATAAAAAACATCTAATTCCCTCAATATTATTATAGTAACGATGTTAAAATGCTTTTGAATTAATGAAAAAAGCCCTAAAAACTATTGATTTTAGGGCTTTCATAAAAAGTAATATTTTTACTATTCTTTCAAGAATTTTTGAGAATATGCTTTTCCAGTTTCATCTGTTAATACGAGTATGTATGTTCCAGTTGTTAGTTTTTCAACATTTATAGCGCCATCAACAACATCAGATAGTACTACTGATTTTCCATTTAAATCAAAAATCTGAGCTGTTTTCATTGTGATAGCGTCATTTGACTTAACATTTAAAATGTTTTTAGCTGGAATTGGATATAAGCTGAAATCAGAATTTATAAAGCTGGTATTTCCAAGACCAGTACCTTCAAGTACTAAAATGGTTTGGTTTGGATTGACATTGTTTAATATATCAATTATACCAGAAGGCCATTTAATTATTACCTGTGTAATTGCAGTAGCTTGTCCAATTCCGAAATGAGCAGTAATAGTACTCATATTTCTAAAACCAGTTCCGCTTTGAACATATCTGATTTGTTTTCCCCAAACACCATAAATTTCAACTCGAGCACCAATACCGTTTCTATTACTTTGTACACCTTGTAAATTGATATTTAACCATTTATTTGTGTTTCCGTTATTGAATAACACATTAGTTCCGTTTTGGATATCTAAGAATCCGTCATTATTCAAATCTCCTACAGGTCGGTTAGTTGCATGCATTGAATAGGTATTTGGATTTGGAATAAAGTGAAAATTCCCATCTCCAAACATAATGTTACTTCCAGAACCTAAAACATCAAGAAATCCATCATTGTCAAAATCTTGTGTAACATACTCTCTTCCTGTACTTAATACCGTTTCATAACCTGAACCAGCTGTAACACTTGTAAATGTTCCATCTCCATTATTTCGTTTCACGTTGGTGTAACCATTTGTTCCAGCATTTACTCCAACAACTACATCCATCCATCCGTCATTATTAAAGTCTCCAACGGCTGACGACCATGTTTGTTCAGGATCTGCCATGTTTGCAGTAGCGGCTACATTGGTATAAGTGCCATTTCCATTATTGTGATACAATTGATTGATGTTACCACCAACACCAGAACCACCTTGTCCACATTTAGATAAATGCATATCGATTTTGCCATCATTGTCATAATCAATCCAATTTGACGCATAATTCCCTCCAGTAATAAAATCACCTATGCCACCTTGAGTGTGATTCAAATTGGTTCCATCGTTAATATAAGATCGATTGGGTGCATTATCATCACAGGCAAAAGCATCTAATTTCCCATCATTATTAATATCTACAAAATTGGTGCGTTGAACCAAATAAGATTGTGTTTTTCTATCAGTTGTATATGCAGTTCCATCAGCATTGGCTTTTAAAAAGCAAACACCAGTTCCAGAACCGTAAATTAAATCGTTGAAACCATTATTGTCATAATCTCCAGCAGCGATACTCCACGAAGGTGTAACAGTGGTATTTGCTACTGTAAAATTAGTAGTAGAGAATGTACCACCTGCTTGTTGGTAGGTGATGGCTAATTGCGTTGTGTTTATTACCGAAACGATATCGTCTTTATAATCACCATTCATATCTACTATACAACTCCAAGAGGAACCAACGGTACCCGCTATGCCGGCAACTGCTGTTGAAGTAAATGATAATCTATCTGGTGCAGGAGGTGTAGCTATCATTAATGTGAAATCGAAACCAACTGTTGGGGTATAATACCTATTATCAAAGGCGATTGTATAGGTTGTACCTGTAGTTGCTGCAAATCCAAGATAAGAAGAAAGAGTGCCATTATAATCGTCATTAGCTCCTACACAAACCAAGTTATTGCAAGATCCAGTATAAACAATTACACGTGTATCAGAATTGTTGTTTTGTGGTAAAAGGGTAGATATAACTACATTGTTATTTGCCAAAGCAGTATAAGTGTACCATTTTCCTTTTGTTGGAAGCTGATTGTTATTATTTAAACCACAAAATAGTGTTGGCGCTGTTCCTGTTTCATTTGTAAATGCAGGTGCAGTAGTTGTCGAATTTAATAGAATAGCTACCGGAGTACTACAATCAGCCTGAGCCATCGCAATGGTGAGGCTAAAGAAGCAAGTTAAGAAGAGTAAAGTTTTTTTCATTGTTATGGTTATTTGATGTTGCTAATTTAGTTACAAGTTTGTGTTAATGATGAAATCCATTGCTCCAAAAGTGCTTTGCCTTCATCATGAGTAATTGTTCTTCCTAATAATGGCATTCTTTCGTTCTCTTCATTGGAGCTAATGCGGTAGTGCAATACCGATTTATCATATTGTCCGGGAGTAATGATTTTTTGTAATGTTGGACTTATTTCTTCTTCAGCTACTACACAAATTCCTAAATTTGTAGGGTTTGAGGTTTGACTAAAAGCCAAACGAATCACTCTGTAATCGCATCGACCTTGATCTTGATGACAATGAGAACAATTGGCATCTAAATAAGAACGAGCACGTAATTCTAATGATTTTGAGGTGTCGTGATAATCTACTATTGACACAATAGAAGCTGGATAACTTGCTAAATAACCTTGCTCGACCAATTTTTGCAATTGATTTTTATTTCCGTCACCGAAAGTATAATTCCAATTCAAATTTTGTGGTTTTACACCAATTGGTGTACGAACTTCATTTATTTTATGACAAGCATGACATTCTGATTCAGAAGGAATTCTGTAATTAATAGTAATATCGGTGTTGTCTGGTTTTTTGAAAGTAAACGTTTGTGAACTGCCATTGTCAAAGTCAACTCCAGAAAGCAAATCAGCATCTGTTTGTGCATCATTCCAAATGTATTCCACAAAAATCCAACCACTATTTTTTCGAATCATTAATCGGGTTTCGATTATTTTAGTGGTGTTCCCTGGTTGAATAGAAGTGTAATAAAAATTTTTTATCAGAACAGTCCCAATAGGAAAGTTAAGTATTTTATCATCGCTGTTGTAGGTTGCTTGAGCCCCAGGAGGCATCCATATAAATCGCTTTTTCTGTGCGTAATCAGTAAATAAAGTACTCGCCGGTTCGTAAGGCAATACATTCAACGATGGAACAAGATTTTTTATATCGCCTTCAAAGAAATGGTAATCCGATAATTTGGGATAAGGAACCTGTGTAATGTCAAATACAACTGGCGAAATTTGTATGTAGGCTTCATCATCTGAATCTGTACATGATATAATAATTGAAGTAAAAAGAACTAATGCAAATGCGGTTAAGTAATATTTTTTCATAGATTTGTTAAATTCAAAACAAAAATAACATAATAATTAGAATAGCCTAATAATAAGAGCTTAAATATTGCTGTTTTGTACGGAAATCAGTACATACAGTACTATATTTATATTTTTCTAAATTATATCTTATCTTTAAGAATCCAATTCGGATTCGATCGTATCAATTTCTGTATTTTCAAAAACAGAGGCTCTGTTGATGATGTTTTCGGGTAGCGATTTCTTGGCTTTAGCTCCCATTTTTTTGAGTTTTTCAACACTCGTAATTAAATTTCCTTTTCCATCTACTAACTTATTCATAGCGCCTTGGTATTCGACTTTGGCTTCCTCCATTTTTTTTCCAATCTTCACCAAATCGGAAACAAATCCTTCAAACTTATCATACAAAGCTCCCGCCTGACGGGCAATTTCCAATGCGTTTTCCTGCTGCTTCTGATTCGTCCACATGCTATCTATAGTGCGCAAAGTAGCAAGTAAGGTCGATGGTGTAACGATTACAATATTCTTCTCAAACGCTTTGTTGTACAAACTGGTGTCTTCATTGAGTGCTATGGCAAACGCCGATTCAATCGGAATAAAAAGCAACACAAAATCGGGACTTTCCATTTGATACAAATCCTGGTAATTTTTACTTCCCAATTGTTCGACATGACGATTTATCGAAATCACGTGTTCTTTCAAATACTGTGTTTTCAACTCCTCACTTTCTTCATTGATGTAGCGTTCGTACGCTGTTAAAGTCACTTTCGAATCGACTACCATTTTCTTTCCGTCGGGCAAATTTATAACTACATCGGGAAAAACACGGTTGCCATCTTCGGTAACAAAACTCTGCTGTACAAAATACTCGCGGTCTTTTTCCAATCCCGATTTTTCTAAAACACGTTCCAAAATCAATTCACCCCAATTGCCTTGCATTTTACTGTCACCTTTTAAGGCTTTCGTTAAATTTAGGGTTTCTTTACTCATCTGCTCGTTCATCTCGCGCAAACCCAAAATCTGTTGGCGCAATGCAGCATGATAATCAATGCTTTCTTTGTGGGTGTCTTCGACTTTCTTTTCAAAAAGTTGAATTTTATCTTGTAAGGGCGAAAGAATATTTTTGAGATTTTCCTTGTTTTGCTCGGTGAATTTGTTGGTTTTTTCCTCCAGTATTTTGTTGGCCAGATTTTCAAATTCTTTGGTAAATTTCTCCTGAAGCTGCTCTACTTCTTGTTTCTGCTCTTTGTTGCGTTCCCACAAATTTTCAAAATCGTTTTCTTTTTTTGAAAGTTGAATGGCTAAAACGTCTTTTTCAGAACGAATGGTTTCGCGCTCTTGAGCGGTTTGATTCAATTGCGATTTGAATTGTTCGATTTGAAAAAGCAGGCCATTGATTTTTTCGTCCAATGCTGCTTTCTCGGAATTGGATTTAGTTGAAAAAAGCAGCTTTCCAAAATAAACACCGAGACCAATGGCAACAAAAAATCCGACAAGAAATAATACTAAAGAAACAGAAGTCATTTGTGAAATAATAAGAATGTAAATGTACTAAAAAGTTGTAATAATGATTGACAGAATAATAGTATTTTTGCCCCAAATAAATTTCATGTCAGCGCACCGCCATTTTCTAATTCACAAACCCTACGGTTATTTAAGTCAGTTTGTCTACGAATTAAAACGAACTAAAAAATTACTTGGTGAATTGTATGATTTTCCACCCAATACGATGGCAATTGGCCGTTTGGATGAAGATTCGGAAGGCTTGCTTTTACTGACCACGGATGGCATGATCAGCGAAATTGTCCGCAGTAAAAAAGTGGAAAAAGAATACTACGTACAAGTTGACGGCATCATCACTAAGCAAGCCATCGATCATTTGAAAGACGGCGTTCAAATTGGTTTCAACGGTAAAAAATACACGACCAAAAAATGCCAGGCTTTTATTTTAGAAACGACTCCCGAATTTGGGGAACGTGGCAAAAAAATCCGCGATGAACGTCACGGACCAACTTCTTGGTTGTCGGTCACTATTAACGAAGGAAAATTTCGGCAAGTGCGAAAAATGACAGCGGCAGTTGGATTCCCTACCTTGCGATTAATTCGAATTCGAGTGGGAAATATTTATCTGAATGATTTAAAAGCAGGAGAAGTTATAGAAGTAAATGATTTTTTAATAGATAATTAAATTCGGTTTTCGATTGTTGGATTTTTCGATCTTTCGATTTTTCCAACAATCCAATAATCGAAACATCGAGAAAATATGTTAAACATAGTCCTAGTAGAACCTGAAATCCCAAACAACACCGGAAATATCGGACGCTTGTGCGTGGGAACCAACAGCAAATTGCATCTGATTCATCCGTTCGGATTTGAAATCAACGACAAAAACCTAAAGCGTTCCGGATTGGATTATTGGGTGCATCTCGATTGGTATCAATACCAAAATGTGGATGAGTGGATGACTCAAATTCCGGATAAATCGCGCGTTTTCTTGCTAAGTTCCCATGCTACAAAATCGTACTTGGAAACCGAATTTCAAGATGACGATTGGTTGGTTTTCGGAAAAGAAAGTGTCGGTTTGAGTCCCGAAGTTTTAGCAAAATTTGAGAATCATTTAACCATTCCAATGTCGCCTTTAATTCGCAGTTTTAACATTGCCAATGCCGTGGCTTTTGTAATTGGAGAAGCAAAACGTCAGATTAAATAAAAAGTATATATTTGAACGCTTAATAATACATTCGAAATTATGTTGGATAAAAGTCTTTTACGAAGTACCATTTTCAGACACCTTGACGGATTGGCAACAGCTCCTGTGGCAGTAGCTTTACACAAAAAAGGAGTTCTTGATTTCATTCTTAAAAATAAGGAAGCTACACTAGCACAACTCTCCAATCATTTCAAAGCAAATGAAGGCTATCTCAATGTAGGATTACGTGTTTTGGCTTCTCAAGGTTTTTTGGATTATAACATCAATAATGAAACCCAGGAAATAAAGATTACCATTAATAGTAAATCTGAAATTGCTTTTTCACACTTCTATTTGTACGACGATGTGATTGATTTATTGCATTATTCGGCGCAATTTCACCCGCGACTTTTTGAAGAAGCACCGTTTAAAAAACTTAATGTTATTTTTGAAAAATACAAGAACAATTACGGAATCTCCTTTTCGGATGATGCTTTAACCAATGAAATTCAACATCAAATTCTGAAACATGTCGAAGGCTATTTGGTCGGACCAACTTTAGTTCGATTGGGAATGAACGGCATGTTTCACAAGTATTTTATGGAAGTTTCTTTCCGACCAGAAGAGTTTCACAAATCGCCCGAAATGTTCGCCAAAATATTGGATTTTTTCGTTCACCTTGGGTGGTTTAATGAAAAAAACGGCAATTATCAATTCACGGAAACTGGATTGTTCTTTGCCAAAAGAGCAGCAGCATACGGTGTAACGGTTTCGTATTTACCGACTTTTGAAAAAATAGAAACCTTGATTTTCGGAAATGCGGCTGTTTTGCGTTTGCAAGCCGATGGTTCGGATGAGGTGCACGTTGACCGAGAAATGAATGTTTGGGGAAGCGGTGGCGCACACGAAACGTATTTTAAAGTCGTAGATGAAATTCTGATTCACCTTTTTAACCTTCCCATTGAAGAGCAACCGAAAGGCGTCTTAGATATGGGTTGTGGCAACGGTGCTTTTTTAGAACACATTTTTGAAGTCATCGACAGACAAACTTTACGTGGCAAAATGCTCGACGAATATCCGCTGTTTTT
The DNA here is from genome assembly GCA_031387085.1 of Flavobacteriales bacterium. Lineage (GTDB taxonomy): Bacteria > Bacteroidota > Bacteroidia > Flavobacteriales > Flavobacteriaceae > Flavobacterium. Next base: position 12,018 of record JANNCY010000190.1, read on the forward strand.
AGTCGGAGTCGATTACAATCAAACTGCTTTAAAAGTGTCGCGTGCCAATTTGATAAAAGCCGATATTTGGGCAAAAGTAATTTGGGGCGATATTGGCAGACCCGATATTTTGTCGTCCGATTTGAAAGAGAACTACAACATCGATTTAAAAGATTTGCTAAACGTTCGAACATTTTTAGATCACAACCGCATTTGGTCGGAACCGAATAATAAAAACATCACAAGAGTAAGTACTTCAACCGGAGCATTTGCGCATAGAGGTGAACGTATTAACAATAATTTAGTCGAAGAAAATTTGTTAGAGCATTTGCAAAAATGGTCTCCCTTTGTTAGTAAATTCGGATTATTGCTAATCGAATTGCATACAATTTCAGCAGATTTGACAGCCAAAAATATTGGTAAAACTGCTGCAACAGCCTATGATGCAACTCATGGTTTTTCCGATCAATACATTGTGGAAATTGATGTGTTTAATAAAATTGCGGCTGAAGCGGGATTATTTCCGGATAAAGCAATATTCAAGCGTTTCCCAGATACCGATTATGCTACTGTAAGTATCAATTTATTGAAAGGAAAGCACTAGTTTTTAACCACATAAGGCACAAAAGGATATGAAGTCATAAAGCTAATGTGTCTTTGTTTTTTCTTATGTGCCTTATGTGGTTTTATTATTTTATAATAAATTTCCCCTTTTCAGCATCAAATACAATTTGTTCGTCTTTGAATAGCGAGTTGAAAACTCCTTTTGAAATCAAATTACAAGGTTGGTCTTTCACGACTTTATTTTCGGTCATCACGATCATTTCATCCGATAATTGAATTGCCAAATCAATATCGTGTGTCGAAAAAAGAATGCACTTATTGGTGGCTTCCGACAATTTCTTCAACAGTTTAAAAATCGAAACCTTGTGCAGTAAATCCAAATGGGTGGTGGGCTCGTCGAGAATAATTAATGGTGTGTCTTGTGCCAAAGCTCTTGCGACCAATACTTTTTGCAATTGTCCATCACTTATTTCATGGTGCTTTTTATTGGATAAATGCTGAATTTGTGTAAGTTCAATCGCTTGATTTACTTTCTCTAAATCTATATCCGAGAGTTTTCCTAACCAATTGGTATAGGGTTGTCTTCCCAAAGCTACCAATTCGAATACGGTCAAATTACTGGGAGGTAATTTATCGGTTAAGACCAAACTTAAGTTTTGCGCTAAGGATAATGGTTCGCATTTTAAAATGTCTTTATCGTTTAATAAAACGCTACCGGAAAGTGGTTTTTGAATGCCACATAGTGTTCGCAGTAAAGTCGATTTTCCGATTCCGTTCGCACCAATTAAAGTAACTAATTTTCCTTCTTGTAATTTTAAGTTGAGGTTTTCGGCAATGACAATATTCTCCTTTTTGGATGCATATCCAATGGTTAAATTAGAAGTAGAAAGGATGTTTTTAGTATTCATTTTATATCAAACTTTTCTTTCTCAACAATAGCCAAATTACCACCGGAGCACCAATAATAGAAGTGATGGCATTGATTGGTAACGTAAAATCGAAACCCGGTAATTGCGAAACCATATCACAAAACAACATGATAATCGCGCCAATGAGTACCGTGCTCCAAAATAATATTTTGTGATTGCTGGTTTGAAATAACAGCTTCGATAGATGCGGGACAGCCAATCCAACAAAAGCAATTGGTCCGGCAAAAGCAGTGATGCTGCCTGCTAATAGACTAGTTGCAATAATGATGGTATATCGGGCTTTTTTGATATTCAGTCCCATACTAACGGCATAATTTTCACCTAATAATAAAGCATCTAATGGTTTTAATGATAGGAAGCTCATTCCCAAACCGATGATAACACTTACGCATAAAATCGAAATACTGTCCCAAGATAAATTTCCGAGACTTCCCATCGACCAAAAGGTAAATTTTTGAAGTTGTTCAGCCGAACCGAAATACGTTAACACACTTACAATCGCGCTGGCAAAACTGCTGAACATCAATCCGACAATAAGAATCGTAGCAGTATCTCTTAATCGTCTGGAAACAACAATGATTAAAAGTAAAACCATAAAACTTCCCAAGCACGAGGCAAGTATAATTCCGTAAGGTGAAAGTAAAACATCCGATAAAAAAGCAGGCACTAATCCGGCTCCCAAAATCACAAAGGCAACTCCCAAACTGGAGCCCGAACTCAATCCCAAAACATAAGGTCCGGCCAACGGATTCCGAAACAATGTCTGCATTAATAGACCACTAATTGATAAACCAACTCCGACTAAAATAGCGGTAATCGCTTTTGGTAATCGGTAGTTGATGATGATATAATCCCACGTGGCTTTGCTGGCATTGGAACCGAAAATACTTTTAAAAATTTCCTTAAACGGAATGGCGACTTGTCCAAACGAAATGTTCAATAACAATGACAATAGCAATAGCAATGTCAATGTAGAAAAGAGAAAAGTATTTCGGGTTTGGAACATTATTTTAATTTTTCAAAAAAGAAAGGTTGATAGCCTACGAGTAATTCGGGATGCAAAATTTTCACGATATCTTTGATCACAATATCCGGACGGTTGGGCGCCAATTCGTAATACAAAACGCCACCTGTTTTTCCTTTTTTTCCACTGAACGAATATACATTTTTATTTTGAAAGGCCGTGAATTGATTGTAATGCGGATTGGCAGCAGTCATTTCCGCTAAAGAGGAAAACTGCCCCGAAGTGATCCAAAAATCGGCAGCATTGGCTTTTTCAAAAACCGCTTCAAACGATAATGATAAACTCCCGGTACCTTTGCTGTCTTGCCATAAATAATTGGAGTTGGCTTCTTTCAACAGCAAGCATCCCCAACTGGTTCCTCGCGGTAAATACCATTTGTCTTCAAACATATCACCAATTAAAATGCTGGGTTTTGTAGTGGCTCTTTTGGCAATTTTGATGGTGTTTAAATAATCTTTTTCGATTTTCGAAAAGAGCTCGTTGGCTTCTTTTTGCTTGCCATATAAGGCGCCGAAGAACTTTAGCCATTCGGCTTTTCCTAGTGGCGTTTCTTCGTTCCAATCGCCGTTGAGCATCACTTTTAAACCGCTTTTTTGGAGGTTATCTAAAGTGGGATTGGAGTTGTCGATGCCGTAACCAATAATCACATCGGGTTGTAAATCGATTAACACTTCGGTGTTTAAATCGTGATTGTTTCCAAGTTCTTTTACTTTTTTGTTGTCAATTAAAGTGCGGACTTTATCAGAAGAAATATACTCCAAATGTGGGAAACCTACTAATGTTTTTTCTGCATCAAGCATTTCTAAAGAAGGAATATGCGTTGTAGAAGTAACGACAATTCTCTTTACAGGAACAGAAATAATTATGTTTTTTGACAATGCATCCGGAACTTTGCCATCTTTTTCTTTTAAAATATACGTATAGATTTTATTTGCTTTTGGCCACGGGTTGGAAACTTTGACTACCGAATACCCTTCGTATTTTTGAATGGAAAAACCCTTGGCATACTTTACTTCGTTGGAAGGTACAACCGTTGCTGCCGAATTTGTTTCTTGCTTGCATTGAATATTCAAAAAAGAGATCAAAATAACAAGTGTGAATTGAAGGGTAAATTTCATCGAATGAATTTTTCACAAAAGTAGAATATTTTATATTACATTTGCCGCCGTATTGTGGTTGTTATTCCGACACATCGGAGAACATTAAAAGGGAATCAGGTTCAACACCTGGGCTGTACCCGCAACTGTAAGCTAAAAAGCTTGTTGTTATCTACAAAACCACTGTCCCGATATATCGGGATGGGAAGGTAAACAACAAGACGCAAGCCAGGAGACCTGCCAAATGCACAGAGTATCAAACTTTCGGGAAAAAAGGTTTGGGTATGGGTAATTCTATGCTTTTCTCCCATTTTATTGGAAACATTTTTAAATAAAAAAATGAACAAAAAATTTGTATGTATTAGTGCTGTAATTGCATTGGTATCGA
>JANNCY010000220.1:0-1562 GCA_031387085.1 Flavobacteriales bacterium
TTGAAAATCCTTCCAGGTAAAATCGTTATCCTTTGTTTCTGGCGCATTCGACGTCAACGCATAGCGCAACACATCCTGCTTATCCGGAAAGTCTACTAAATATTCATGCAACCAAACCGCCCAGTTTTTGGAAGTTGATAATTTATTTCCTTCCAAATTCAAAAACTCATTCGCTGGAACATTGTCAGGTAAAATAAAACTGCCTTCCGCTTTCAACATCGCTGGAAAAATAATGCAGTGAAAAACAATATTGTCTTTTCCTATAAAGTGAACTAGTTTTGTGTCTTCTTTCTTCCAATAATCTTCCCAGTTTTTTCCTACTCGAGCTGCCCATTCTTTGGTTGCCGAGATGTATCCAATCGGCGCATCAAACCAAACGTAGAGTTTCTTTCCTTCGGCACCTGCTACCGGAACGTCAATTCCCCAATCCAAATCACGTGTTACTGCACGTGGTTTTAATCCGTCATCCAACCACGATTTTACTTGACCAAGTACATTTGTCTTCCAATCTTTTGCATGTCCGACTAATATCCATTCTTTTAAAAAATCTTGATAGCGATCCAATGGTAAAAACCAATGTCTGGTCGATTTTAAAATCGGAGTTTCCCCAGTAATCGTCGATTTCGGATTGATTAAATCGGTTGCATTCAAAGTAGAACCACAACGTTCACATTGATCGCCATACGCTTCTTCGTTTCCGCATTTCGGACATGTTCCCACCACAAATCGATCCGCTAAAAACTGATCGGCTTTAGCATCGTACAATTGTTCGGTAACTTCTTCAATGAAATCGCCGTTTTCGTATAACTTTCTGAAAAATTCGGATGCCGTATCATGGTGAATTTGAGAAGATGTTCTCGAGTAATTGTCAAACGAAATTCCGAAATCGATAAACGATTTTCGAATAATTCCGTCGTATTTATCAATCACTTCCTGCGGCGTAATGCCTTCTTTTTTCGCCTTCATCGAAATCGCCACGCCATGTTCATCGCTTCCGCAAATAAACGCCACGTCTTTTCCTTGCAGTCGTAAATAGCGCGCATAAATATCGCTTGGCACATAAACGCCCGCCAAATGTCCAATATGAATCGGTCCGTTGGTGTAAGGCAAAGCTGCAGTAATGGTATATCTTTTTGGATTTTCTAACATTGTAAATCGGTATGTAAGCTGCAAAAATAAGCAATAGATTCGATAGTTTTATGATTTTTATTGGAAGCTGTTTCCAGCTTTCCGCTATATCTTTTCAAACCTGACAGGTTTTGGAAACCTGTCAGGTTTAAAAAGGATACCGCTTTAATCTGGGCTAGGGCAGTTGATTTCGAATACACAATTTGTTTATATTTGCATTAAGCATTTTTAAAGATGAATAAAAAGTCTATTGTCTATTATCTATTATCTCTTTTCTTTCTTTCCAATCTTCAAGCACAAAAAAAGATGATCACACCACCGTATTTAAAAAAAGGCGACACAATTGCTATCGTTGCCACCGCTCGTAAAAACATCGAAGATAATTTACAACCGGCAATCGGCTGGTTAAAAAATTGGGGCTTGGAAGTCGTAAT
>JANNCY010000229.1:0-9758 GCA_031387085.1 Flavobacteriales bacterium
CGTACTCATTGTGTATCGCGGCGGTTGGTGTCCGTATTGCAATTCGCAGTTGTCGGATATGCAAGAAATCGAAAAACAAGTTATCGATTTGGGCTATCAAATTGTTGCTGTTAGTCCGGATGCGCCAAAATTTCTAAAAGAAACTCTAGTAAAGGAAAAGTTAAACTATTTATTGTTTTCCGACAGTGAAGGAATATTTGCACAAGCTTTAGGAATAGCTTTCAAGAAAGACAAACCAAAACTAGATAAGTATTCTGAAGGTAAAAACCCTGGTTTTCTTCCTGTTCCAACAGTTTATATTTTAAATGATAAAAGAGAAATCGAGTTTTTATATATCAATCCAAAATATAGCGAACGATTAAAAGGAAATTTACTTTTGGCAGTGTTAAAGAATTTATAAATCAGTTTTAAAAATGATTGGATAAGTAAAACTAATTTTGATTGTGGAGTTAAAGAAAATAAATGCTTAAATTTGCACTTCAAAATAGAAATAAAATTTAGAAAATATGGCATTAGCAATAACAGACGCTACTTTTGACGAAGTAGTTTTAAAATCAGACAAACCAGTAGTAGTTGATTTTTGGGCAGCTTGGTGCGGACCATGTAGAATGGTTGGACCAGTTATAGACGAAATCGCAACAGAATACGAAGGAAAAGCTACTGTTGGTAAAGTAGATGTTGACGAAAATCAAGAATTTGCTGCAAAATACGGAGTGAGAAATATTCCAACGGTTTTAATTTTTCAAAACGGAGAAGTAGTAGGTCGTCAAGTTGGCGTTGCTCCTAAAAAGACTTATACCGATGCCGTTGATGCGTTGTTGTAAAAGTTACAAATTAAAATTAAAACAAGTCTGGCGAAAGCTGGACTTTTTTATTTATAAAAAATTCATTTTCAAATGAACTCATTTTCAAATTTTCACCCGAGGCGTAGCCGAATTGTATAAAATAAAATTATCTTTGAACTATGAAGATAGAAGAACAAATAGAAAAAATATCCAGTTTTCAACACCTTGAATTGCTTGCCAATCAAGTTGTAGAAGGATTTATTTCGGGAATGCACAAGTCGCCTTTTCATGGATTTTCTGCCGAATTTGCCGAGCATAAAGTGTACAATTCTGGTGAAAGTACCAAGCACATCGATTGGAAACTGTTTGCCAAAACCGATCGTTTGTACACCAAAAAATATGAAGAAGAAACTAATCTTCGCTGTCATTTAATTATTGACAATTCGTCTTCGATGCATTATCCAAAGTTAAATGCAGACCAACCTTTTTATGAAAGTAAAATCGGGTTTTCTATTTTGGCTTCTGCAGTTTTGATGAATTTATTGAAGAAACAACGCGATGCTGTTGGGTTGAGTGTGTTTTCAGATAAATACGAATACTATGCACCCGAAAAAGGTTCGGATAGACATCACAGAATGTTACTGAATATTCTAGAAAATTTACTCGAAAATCCAAAGCAAGCAAAAACAACAGACACCATTACTTTTCTGCATCAAATTGCCGAAAAAGTGCACCGCCGTTCGATGATTATTTTGTTTACCGATATGTTTCAGAATGACGATAATGAAAAATTATTTAATGCATTACAACATCTAAAGCACAACAAACACAAAGTGGTTTTGTTTCATGTCATCGATGAAAAAAGAGAGTTAAGCTTTGATTTTGACAATACACCGCGAAAATTTATCGACGTTGAATCGGGAGAAATTATCAATCTTTTTGCCGAAAATGTAAAAGAAGAATACGAAAAAAACATCAAAAAATACTTTAAGAGCATATCCTTAAACTGTGCTCAAAACAAAATTAAATACGTTCCCGTTAATGTGGGTGCCGATTTCGAAAAAATACTCACCACTTACTTAGTTGAAAAGCAAATGTTTGGCTAGTGGAGTGTGATTAAATCAAAAAAATCAAAAAAAACGCTTGCAGAAATAAAAAACGATTGTATATTTGCAACCGCATTAAAGCGATGGTTTGGTAGTTCAGTTGGTTAGAATACATGCCTGTCACGCATGGGGTCGCGGGTTCGAGTCCCGTCCAGACCGCTTAAAATGGGTAAAGTCACGTCAAAAGCGTGACTTTTTTGCCCAAGAAAGTCCCGATAAATCGGGATAAAAATAGTTGTGTTGTTTTCGTTCCGATTTATCGGGACAAAAAGGTTTAGTAGTCTCGTCCTAAAGACGAGATGAAAAGCTTGGTTTAGTAGTTAGACCAATGAAAAGCTTTCCACTTTATTGTGGATGGCTTTTTTGCTTTAAATAATCTCATTATGTTTTACGTATATATTTTATTTTCTAAATCATGTAATATTTATTACAAAGGATTTACTGCAGATATTTCCAAAAGATTGGAATATCACAATACGGGTAAAAGCAATTACACTTCTAAAACGAATGATTGGGAGCTGGTTTATTGTGATAAATTTGAAACAAAAAGAGATGCATTAATCGAAGAAAAAAGATTAAAAAAGTTAAATAAATCTTCTTTAGAAAAAATAATTTCAAAGTATTTGTCTGAAAAAAGCAAAATGGTTTAGTTGTCTCGTCTTTTTGGACGAGATGAAAAGCTTTCTCTCGTTTTATTAACGAGATGGATGGCTTTTTTGCTTTATACCTATTGATCTATTTGTAATTTCTAAAAAATTTGTATATTGCTTCGCATTTGCAATAAATCAACCAACAAACGCTATGAAAAAACTATTACTTTTAGTGATCTTGATGTTTTCAAGTTCTATTATTTTCGCGCAAACTTTAAATCAGCCTTCACAGTATAATACTACTTGTGATGATAATAATGATGGATTTGCATTATTTTATATGCAAGAAATTACATTTGAAATTATTGGTAACAATTCCAACCTAGTGGTTACGCATCATCTTACACAAGCCGATGCCACAAATGGAGTAAACGCCTTGCCAAACGATTATATCAATGTAACCAATCCGCAATTGATTTTTGCAAGGGTTGTAAATACGGTCACTAGTCAAGTACAGATTATCACGTACTCATTGAATGTAAATCCACTACCAATAGCCAATCCGTATTCGATTACGGTTTGTGATTATAACAATGACGGAGTTGCATCTATCGATTTAAATGGTACTATTCCAATGTTTTTACAAGGCAATCCTGCATTAGTCGTTTGGTTTTTTGAAACACTTACAGATGCACAAATTGCAGCAAATCCATTAACAAGTCCCTATGTTAATATAACTCCTCAGTTTCAGGTTATTTATGTTAAAATTTTTAATCCTGCAACAGGTTGTTCTGCTATAACGCAATTGAATGTTGCAATTACAAGTTGTGGCACAGGTGGTCAAGGGGGCATAGCTCAAAATTTAACTACCTGTACAGATGGTCCCATAGCCTGTTTTGATTTAACAGTTAATACTCCCCTGATCATGGGAACATTAAATCCGACACTATATACAGTTACCTATTATGCAAATCAGAGTGATGCAGGGAATGCTGTTAACGCTTTAACTTCTTCATTTTGTCCTCCATCCAGTCCGTATACGGTGTATGTAAGAGCCGCAAGTAATGACGGGACAAGTATTCAAATATCAACTTTTACAGTTACATCGCCAACATATCAAAATGTTATAGCACAATTGCCATCTATTATTCAATGTGATGATAACACTAATGGTGTTATTATTTGGGATTTAACGGTTGAACAAGCGCAATTAAACACTAACAATTCATTGAGTTTTTATACTTCAATGGCGAATGCGCAAAATATGATTTCACCAATAACAAATCCAGCCGCATATTCGACCAATGTTTCGCTAAATTTAATTCCAATTTTTATTAGAGAAATAGTAGTTGGTGGTTGCGATTTAATTCATACCGTTCAATTACAAGGATTAGCCAATTGTAATGCTGCCTCATCATGTGCTTCAGCCAATTCGTTGTGTAATTCCTTAGACGTGCCATTCAACAATACAACCGGTCTTCAGAGCGGAGGTTCACCAGGTTGTTTGGGAAGTACACCAAATCCAACTTGGTTTTACTTGCCGATAAGTGGAGCCGGAAATCTTAATTTCCAGATTAATCAAGGAAATAATGCTCCTAATTACAATAATCAGGATGTTGATTTTATTTGTTGGGGACCGTTTTCTGCTCCGCAATGTACGGGTCTGTATGACTTCCCTGACGGCAATACAGCCATCCCAAATAATGTTGTAGCATGTAGCTATTCACCTGCTCCTGTGGAAAATTTCACAATACCGAATGCATTACCAGGACAATATTATATATTACTGGTTACTAATTTTTCTAATCAAGCTGGTCAAATTAGGATTGCACAAACCAACATCGGACAAACGGGTAGTGGGGCAATAGATTGTACAGGTTTAGGATTGAATGCGTTTTTAGACGCCAATAATAACGGGACTAAAGATGCAGGAGAACAAAACTTCCCATTAGGACAATTTCATTATGAGAAAAATGATAATGGAACTGTGCATCACATTACAGCTCCAACAGGAATGTACAATATCTATGATACGAACAACACCAATACGTATGATGTGAGCTATTCGGTTGATACTGCGTATGCAACAATGTACAATGTAGCACCTGCTTCGTATGCTAATTTAAGTGTTGTTTTAGGTTCGGGATTATCGACCTATTATTTCCCAGTTACTACCGTTCAATCGTATAATGATTTGGCGGTTACTATTGTCCCTATAAATGCTCCAAGACCAGGTTTTACGTATCAAAATAAAATTGTTTATACGAACTTTGGAAGTCAAAACATAGCTTCTGGTACGTTAACGTTTAACAAAGATGCGAATGTAACAATTACTGCAAATACGCAATCAGGTACCACGCCAACGACAACAGGTTTTACATATGATTTTACCAATTTGGCATCGTTTGAATCGCGAACGATGATTGTTACGATGCAAGTGCCAACGACTCCAACAGTAGCTGCGGGACAAGCTTTGACTAATACAGCTTCTATTGTTCCGTTAACTGGCGATATTGTTCCAGAAAATAACACTTCATCTTCATCGCAAATCATTATCAATTCCTACGATCCAAATGATAAAATGGAATCACATGGCGGACGAATTTTACATTCTACATTCACATCAAATGATTATTTGTACTATACGATTCGATTTGAAAATTCAGGAACTGCAAGTGCTATCAACGTTAGAGTGAATGATGTTTTAGACAATCTATTGGATGAAACTTCTGTAAGGATGGTCAATGCTAGTCATGCTTATGAACTCGATAGAGTAGGAAGCAATTTAACATGGCGATTTAACAACATTCAATTACCTGTTTCAGTAGCCAACACAACTACCGGAAAAGGCTATATTACTTTCAAAGTAAAACCAAAAGCAGGTTATGCGGTTGGAGATATTATTCCGAATACTGCTGCCATTTATTTCGATTTCAATCCAGCGATTATCACCAATACATTTAACACGCAGTTTGTTGCTGCTTTGGGAGTAGACCAATTTGAAAATGAAGATTTTGTTTTCTATCCAAATCCAACTTCAGGAACCGTAACGGTTTCTCTAACAAATACTGCGAATGCTATTACCTCGATAAAAGTATATGATATTCTAGGCAAAACGATATTGATTTCAAAATCAAGCAATGTAAGTACAGAAACCATCGATTTATCAAATGTAAATTCGGGAATGTATTTCATAGAAGTGAACACCGATTCGAATTTAAAAGTGGTTAAAAAACTAATGGTAAAATAAAATTCCTATAAACTATAATTTTAAAAGGCGTTCATTTATTTGAATGCCTTTTTTAATAAAAATTACTACTTTTGAAACACCATAACATTTTTAAAAGGATATGAAAAACGGCATTCACTATTTCATTCTGGTTTTTTTACTACTGGGGATTACTGCTTTTAGTCAAGAAAAAAAGCTAAATCCAGTAGACGGTCAGCAAAAAGAAAACCTGTATTTCAAATACAAAAAAGAAGTGCAAGCGTATTCCAGAAAGGAGTATGACAACTTGTTTTTCGAATTTTTTCAAAAGCAAAACGATTCCAAAATCACGTTAACCAAAGAAGAATATTACACCTATACCATTAAAATAGCTATCTATGCAGAGAAATTGGGACTCTTATACAAAGCCCAAAAAGCCGAAGCACAACGCACCAAACAAGAATGGTTTGATAAAAATTATCAAGACTATTTAAATTCAAAAATAACACATTGAAAAAGTTTTTAGCACTACTTATTTTCATTTCATTTGCGCAGTCTTGTCAGTATTTCGACAAGAAAGTGCCCGATGAAAAAGAATTGCTGGAGAAACAAATGAAAGCCATCAATTGGGATGAAGTCGATGAATATCCATCCGTTGTTGAATGTGAAAAAATTACCGATGTTACTTTAAGAAAACAATGTTTTTTCGAATTTATTACCAACGAAATCCAACAAAAATTAAGCATCGATACGTTGTCAATCTTATTCCCGAAATTAGACACTATCGAAGTAAAAGTGACTGTTTTTTCGGATGCTACTTTGCAATTCGAACCGCAATTTCCGAAAGACAGCGTGGCCTACGATACCATAAAAATAGACAGTATATTGCGCGCCAAATTAATCGATTTCCCTAAAATCAATCCGGCAATTAAAAGAGGGATTCCAGTAAAAACCCAGTTTGTTTTACCTGTAATTATCAAAACGGAGAAATAGGTATTGTGAACTTGTCATTGCGAGCGACGAAGCAATCTCCAGCTTTCGCCTTTATCTCGCTTCGTTGCACTCCGCGAGGATGCCGGCTCTATCTGGGCTAGGGCTTTAGCCATTCCATAGCGCTATTTCTTAAAACGACGGCCTTTCCAGGTAAAACTACCAAACAAAGAATACAATCCAACGGTACTGCAAAAAACAGGATACACCAAACTACTCGCTAATGGAAATAAAAATTTCCCATTTCTCAAATACGAATTCGATTGAAAAAGCAAAATGTAATCCACGACATATTTGATTAAAAAACCAATAAGAAGTAGTTTCCAATTTAAAGTGGCAATAGGTAATAGGCAATAGGCAATAACCAAACTTAAATTCATCAACAAAACAACAACAGCTAAAATTTTAGCATAAGTGTTTTTATAACTCGTAGTCTTACTTGCCCAGCGAACACGCTGCATAAACAATTTAAACAAATCGTTTTCGGGTTTTGTTTTTACTATAAAAGACTTGTTTTTCAAATACTGAACTTTATCCGAATGCTTTTGCACTGCTTTTTGCAATAACATCACATCATCGCCACTCGCTCTGGAATTAATGCCGCCAAAACCACCAAGTTCGGTATACAGATTTTTGGTATACGCAAAGTTAGCACCGTTGCACATAAAGGGTTTTCCCATTCCGAAACTGCCAATAGTGGTTCCTTGCAAACTCAATAAATCCAATTGCTGAAACTGATGAAACCAGTTATTTTTGGTTTTGTACACCACAGCTCCCACAACCATTTCGGTGTTTTTATTTTGCTGAATAAAATTATCGAGTGTCAACAGCCAGTTTTTATCAACAGTACAATCGGCATCGGTCGTAATAATCCATTCGTGTTTTATAATCGGAACTGCTCTGGTGATCGCATCTTTCTTTGGGGAATTGGAAAGGCGTAAATTTTCCAAAAGAGTCGTATCGATTCCATCGTTTGCAATTCGCCATTTGATGTAAATCCGTTCCGAATTGTCTTTCGAAAAATCATCTACCAAAATGAGTTCAAATAATTCTTTAGGATACTTTAAATCCGAAATCGATTGTAAAAGTTTGGGTAAATTCTTAGCTTCATTCCGATAAGGAACAATAATAGAAAATGCAGTTTTTGGAGTTTTATATGTTCTATCAAAAGATTTCACTTTTCTAAAACCATAAATCAATTGTGAAATAAAAATCACATAAATTACTACAATCAGAAAAAAAACAATTTCAATCATACTTACATTTTAAAACTTTTGTGACTCGTGGAATCTTATGTGGCTTATGTGGTTAATTTTTTAGCAATTTAAAACGCATCACAAAATAACTTCCAATAACCACAGGTAAAACCACATTCAAAAACCACATCAACATACTAACAAAAACAACTATCCATTCGTTGACGCCCAATTTTCCAAAGAAAAAAACCGCCACACTTCCTTTTACAGCGAAATCCAAAAACTGAAAACTCGGTAACGACGAAGCTAAAAAATAAACCGCTGCAATGGTTGCCAATACCGTTAGATAAGGTAAATCTACATCAAATGCCAGAAATAAAAAATAGTACTGATGCGAAAAAACTAAATACCTGCACAGTGCTAAAATAGCATTTTTTTGGTGAATGGCGCCCGGAATTTCGTTCAGCTTGTGAAGAAGTTTTTTTATAGAATAACCTTTAATTTTGATATTTTTAGAAAGGAAACCCAAAAGCCAAAAACCAAAAACCAATAGGATTATCATTAATCCCCAAAACGTATATCCTAAAAGCAACAATCCAATCGTTCCGAAAACGATAGTCAAAATCATTTGAATTCCGTTGCAAATCAAGTTGAGGAAAATAATTTTCTTGGTTTTTATTTTTTCAAAAAACAAGGCTTTGCCAGCGTATTCTCCCAAGCCGTTTGGAGTAAAAATCCCTGCTGTTAAAGCACCAAGTACTTGTTTTGTGGCTTCTCCAACAGAAATTGGTTTGATAAACGAAACCAAGTTCTGCCATTTCAAAATCTCCAAATACCGATTGGCAACACTAAATGAAAGTAAAAATAAAATGCCTACAACCGATTGTTTTTGTTTTACTAATGCTGTAAATTTTGTCCAATCCAACTTGTCGTTTGTCGCCAGTTGATGGTAGATAAAATAAAAAGCGGCAATAACAATCAAAAGTTTGATTGTAAAAACGCCGAATTGTTTAGCTTTGTGGGAAATTGTAATCATTGTTGCAAAGAAACAAAAACTAGTACACAAAGTTTTGCAAAGCTTCATAAAGATTCACAACACTTTTAGTTTCGAGAATTCTCTGTGTATCTCTGTGGTTCTCCGCGACTCTCCGTGTAACAAAACAATATGGCCAACGAACGTATCATATTAGGAATTGATCCAGGAACTACCATAATGGGTTTTGGTTTGATAAAAGTCGTCAACAAAAAAATGGAATTCATTCAACTCAACGAATTAATTTTAAGCAAATACGACGACCATTACACCAAATTAAAAGTCATTTTTGAACGTACCATTGAACTCATCGAAACGCATCATCCCGACGAAATTGCTATCGAAGCACCTTTCTTCGGTAAAAATGTGCAATCGATGTTAAAACTCGGAAGAGCACAAGGGGTTGCTATGGCAGCCGGATTGTCACGTCAAATTCCCATTACCGAATACGAACCCAAGAAAATAAAAATGGCAATTACCGGAAACGGAAATGCCAGTAAAGAACAAGTCGCCAAAATGCTGCAACAATTGTTGGGATTAAAGGAACTTCCCAAAAACCTCGATTCGACCGATGGATTGGCTGCTGCGGTTTGTCATTTTTTCAATTCGGGGAAAGTTACAGGTGAAAAAAGTTATACGGGTTGGGATGCTTTTGTTAAACAGAATGAAGAACGAGTTAAAAAATGAATTAGCAAATGAGTTAATTAGCGGATTAGCGAATTTCGTATTCTCTTGTAACAATTTTTCATTCGCTAATTATCGAATTCGCTAATTACCAAATTAAATATGTCAGGAATCTATATCCACATCCCATTCTGTAAGCAAGCGTGCCACTATTGCGACTTTCATT
>JANNCY010000006.1:0-24789 GCA_031387085.1 Flavobacteriales bacterium
GATAAAACTACTGGTGAAATCCATCCAAAATCGGAAGAAAATTTACCGCCGAAATTCCAAGATGTTTTTGGATTGACTTTAGTAGAATTGGCTGCCAACAATCCGAAAATTATCGGAATCACTCCTGCTATGCCTTCCGGAAGTTCCTTAAAATTTATGATGGATGCATTTCCTGAAAGGGCTTTTGATGTGGGAATTGCGGAGCAGCATGCGGTTACACTTTCTGCCGGAATGGCAACGCAAGGAATGGTTGTTTTCTGCAATATTTACTCGACATTTTTACAGCGCGCTTATGACCAAGTAATTCACGACGTGGCGTTGCAGAACTTGCCTGTCATTTTTTGTTTAGATAGAGCTGGATTGGTCGGAGAAGATGGCGCGACACATCATGGCGTATTTGATTTGGCGTATTTGCGATGCATTCCGAATATGATTGTTTATGCTCCGAAAGATGAAGTTGATTTACGAAATATTTTATATACGGCTTCATTGGGATTACAAAACCCGATTGCGATTCGGTATCCGAGAGGAAGAGGAAAAATTGTTGATTGGGAAAAATCCTTTCAAAAAATAGAAATCGGAAAAGCGCATTTGTTAAAATCAGGCAGCAAAATTGCTGTTTTATCAACCGGATTTATTGGAAATAATGTGACTTTAGCTTTGGATAAAATCAACACTACTACCATTGCACATTACGATTTTGGATTTGTTAAACCTTTGGACGAAAAATTATTGCATGAAATCTTTACTGATTTTGAAACGATAATCACCCTTGAAGATGGTGCAATCAAAGGAGGTTTTGGAAGTGGAATTATTGAATTTGCATCGCTTAACAACTATTCCAATACTATAAAAACACTGGGAATTCCTGATTATTTTATCGAACAAGGTACAGTTGAAGAACTACAAGAAATATGTGGAATTAGTGTTAAACAACTGCAAACACTTTTTTCAAAATACTAAACTTAAATTTTCATATATAAAAAAAGCAACTAGAATGTAGTCGCTTTTATAATGCTTTTCAAAATTAGTTTTTGATAATTTTTTTGGTATAATTTAAATTATCACCATTAATTTTTATTATATACATTCCAGATTGTAAACTGCTTAAATTTAATGATTTTTCAATATTGAAATCTGCATTAATAAACTCATTTACTATTCTTCCGTTAATGTCAATTACCTGGATATTTACTTTTCCTATATAACTATTAATTCTAATGTTTATATTTCCGTTACTTGGATTAGGATAAATTCGAACCAAATCATTATTTTCAAAGTAATTTACCCCAAACGTACAAGCAGAACCTGTTGCTGGAGTTGTTCCTAGTGGCGGAGTTGTAAAATCTTGAACCTGATCTTGAATTCCAGTAACACCTGTATTTGTGCCAGATGAAGCATTGTATCCTAAACCTCTTCTTGCAAAAGTCTGCCAAATCATACAAAAATCGGCACCACCAGTTGTTGCTAAATCGGCGGCCAAAATGGCATCACGCGCAGAAACAAAAGAAGGAGCACAACCATCTAATTTAATGGCGTCTAAAACCAAACGCATAACTTTATTATTTCCGCCTGTTCCGGTATAAATGTTTGGATCATAACCGTATTTGTCTATGTAATTCCACGCTAAATCCCACAACATTACCGCCCAAACAGAACCTACTGAGTGCACATCGATTGTAGTCCCTAAAAACATGGTATTGGTACTGCCAAAAGTATGAGGATTAACTGCAAAATCAGTAGAATATTTATATTGTCTAATACCATCGCCACTAGGCGCTTCATTAGTAGCAAATGTTCCTATTCCTCGTCCATCATTTCTTGTATCGCCTGGTTTTATCTGCATTATTAACCAAAACCAATCCGACCAACCTTCACCTTGTTGTTCCGAACTGCTCAAACAATTTCCTGATAATCTGGAAGAAATTCCATGTCCGTATTCATGTGCAATGATTCCATTATCAAAATCACCATCTGAATTAACAAACGTAGACGTTTTTTGTAACTTAATATTCACCGTTTGTGTTTGCATTTTTGTAATTAACGCTTCACCTATTGCTTGCGATACACTAACGGCAGGAATAGTAACAGCAGCATCTGCACCCGCCATTCCAATTGTTCCCGAAACATTATTTACAACAACTACAGCTATAGCTCCTGCTGCTTGTGCTACCAAAACTTTGGAAACGAAAGTACATGTTCCTCTTCTAATTACCGCTATTTTTCCTAGTAAAGCCGCCACATTTGTTGCAGGTTCACAAGCATCTGTACTTGCTCCATTTTGGAACAGTACTAAATCGCCACTTATCATGTCTGGACTTTGTGGAATATCAACATGACCTGGATTAAAAGAATTGTCTCTTGCATCTCTTACTCCAGCAATATCAGCTGGCGAATTAACAGTAAAAAATGCTGGTCCAACATCCCATAAATACATTTGCATTCTAGGAGCTCCTCCATCGGTTGGTGTTGCAAAATTGGCGTTATTCAAATTCGGATTGGCTGCTTGAGAACCATCCTGAGCATCGGCAATTACACCATCTGCTTGAGCGCCACCTCGACTATAATTATTCGTTTGAAAATTTTTATTTACTTCATTAAATCCGTATTGATACCATAAATCATGCATGATATTATTCATGTAAAACAAGTTGGTATTCGCAGCATCTATATAATTGAAGGCACTATCAGCAGTTCCTCCATAAGGAAAATCAAAAGTGAAGCTCGGGAAAGTCCCAGTTCCCGTTGGGCTAGTACCATTAGGAAAAGCAATTGAATTGGATCCTGCAAAATCATTTCTTGCCCATACATTATTTCCTCTTGTAATATTATATCGTAAAGTTGCTGTAGTACCCGTTAAACTATTGGTATCATGCCATCCTTTTGGAGATGCATTCGCAACATATTCAGGATTTGTAATTAATTGTCGAGGCGAGTGATTTGGACTTTCAAAATTCCACGGAATAACTCTATACTGAGTAGTTCCTGGATTTAATGCTAATTGAGTACTGTTTTCCTTAAAAAAGCTTATCGTAAATTGATTTTCTTTTTCTATAGTAAGACTTCTATGATTGTGTTTAGTGTTAAAATTACATGATAGTACTAAATCTTGTTGGTCTATAATTTTCCCATTTGAAGCATCTACTTTAAGATTCCATAAATGTTTGGTGTTTTGAGAATAAAATTCATAATCCCAAGCTAATTTTAAAGTCGAAGCATTCGTTAAAAAGTAAACCAATTTTGCTTTAATAGGATCGTCTGTTAAAATACCATTCCTCAATTTGTATTCGTTGCCATTTGTTGCTATAATTTGAGTGGTAAATGATAATTCATTTAGTTGATTTAAAGCACTTGTGAATCCATTTACAACACTTACAACTGGTGTATTTGTAGTTGCTTTTTGACTTATATTATTGATGAAACCTTCACCGCCGTTGATAACCACGTTATTTTTGATCCAAAAATTAGAATCGGAATTGTAAATTTCTATTCCTAAATACCTTTGTTTTACGTGGTAATTGTTGATTCCGGTTGATTCCGAACTAAATTCATTGACAATTACTAAATCGGAAACATCTTGGCGTTGCACACCAATTTTGGGAAGATTTTCATTCACATAGTTTTTTATTTTCCCTAAAGGGGCTTGCGAAAATCCTAGAAAGGTGAATAGGCAAAACAAAATTAAAGTAACTTTTTTCATTGATTTATTTTTTTGTAAAACAAACATAATTCATTTTTTGGAACAAAACTAACTCGCTCTAAATATATTAACTATTGTTTGACGAAATAATTTGATTGTATAAAACAGCTTTGCCGTCGGTTAAAAGCGATATGAAATGGCAGATATGAAGCAATCTTTCGTAAAGCGTTTCCTTTTGAAGATGATGCTTTTCTGGTAAAATCTTCAATAACAATGCGTCGTAATTAGTGGCTTTTCCTTCAAAATTGTTGTTGTATGCAGTGATAAATTTGTCCAACAAATTATTAATGATTTGATATCCAGACAATTCTTTTTCGATGACTTCGCGACTTTGGTAAATATTTTTAACGCTCAATTTAATGATATCGTCAATCTGTGCTTTGTATTTACTTTTGTCGGTTAAGGCATACGGAAATTCCCCTTTCAAAATTGCTTCTTCGTTTTCAATGAATATACGAACTGCATCGTTGATTAGATTTCCAATCGCCAAAGCACGCAAATAACTGATACGGTCCTCTTTTGTAGTTAGTGTTTTGTATTTGGAAGTATCAATCGTGTCTTTTACCAATTTGATTAAATATTCCAGTGCGTAATCTTCGGATACTAATCCTAGATTGATTCCGTCTTCAAAATCGATAATGGTGTAGCAAATATCGTCGGCAGCTTCGACCAAATACGCTAGTGGGTGACGCTCAAATCCGATGTCATTTCCGGTTTTGTTCGGAATTAATCCGAGTTCATCGGCGACTTCTTTAAAAAAAGTTTTGTCGGTTTGAAAGAAACCGTATTTTTTATCAGCAATATTCTTGGTTGGTTTTTTCGGAAGGCTCTCTTTTGGATATTTCATAAAGGCTCCCAAAACCGCATACGTTAAACGGTTGCTGCCTTCAATTCCAGGACGCGAACTCGTTAGTACCGAAAATCCGTTGGCATTGCCTTCAAAATCGATTAAGTCTTGCCATTCTTTATCGGATAAAAATTCCTTGTATTGTTGTCCATTTCCGATAGAGAAATATTCGCCAATCGCTTTTTCTCCCGAATGTCCGTAGGGCGGATTTCCGATGTCGTGTGCTAAAGCCGCTGCTGCAACAATGGCTCCGAAATCGTTGGCTTGATATCCGTGGATTTCTTTTAAATAGGGATATTTCTCAATTATTTTTTTTCCGACTAATCTTCCCAATGATCGCCCAACAACCGAAACTTCCAAACTGTGTGTCAATCGCGTATGTACGAAATCGGTTTTGGAAAGTGGAATCACCTGTGTTTTATCCTGCAAACTTCGAAACGCCGATGAGAAGATAATGCGATCGTAATCGACTTCGAAACCCAAACGTGTATCGTCTTGTTCAATACGTAATCTCTTACTGGTATCGCCTTGTCGTTTTAGTGATAAGAGTTGTTCCCACTTCATGAATGATTGGTTTTCTATAAATTAAACTTCTTCTTGATTGTTTCCGATTTCTTCAAAATCATAAAAAAGATGTTTCGCTTCTTCAAATGCTGCTTTCTGTACAACATAGGTATTTGGTATACTATCATGCCAGCCTCTTGCATTTCCTCCGAAGAATGAAAATTGTTCAAAGGGAATTATTCTGCATAAAGTACGTTTAAGTGCCGTTTCAAAATCAATTCCAGATCCATCTTCATCTACTACCATTGTCTTGGTAATAAATTTAGCCACTGTTCTAGATGTATACCTTTCGAAAAAAGTATAATAGGGAATCCAAACAGAAAAAAAAATCATATAACCTTCGAGGGTATTCGCGTTTGTAACCCAATCTATAAATGCCGTGGAATCAAAAAAAGCGCCTATAAATGCAATTGCAAAAACAAGGGCAAAGAGAATGACGTAAACTATAATCATATCTAAAATATAGTTTATAAATCGCTGTCCTTGTGTGGCGTGTAAATCTTCAGTAATTACAAACTGCTTTGTGGTTGGGTTTTCCATTTTGGTTATTTTTTATCGTTGGCTAAAAAGAAATTCTTTGATTTCTTTGGATACAAATTATAACTTTTATCACTCGGATTTTCGATGACGGTTTTGAGGTTGACTTCATCTCCAATTTTGAATTTGGACGCCATTTGATAATCCAATAAGTAGGCACCACAGAAAAAATTTCCGTGTTCGTCTTGTTCTATTTTTCCGGTGTAAACTCCTTTTTCTTTTGACATGGTTTTGTGTTTTTATTTCGCTGCGCTCCGATTATTAATTTTTCTTAATACCAAATGCCTCGGGTTAGCCCCGATTGCAGTGGAAATCCTTGTTATTGTGAGATTGCTTCGCAAGCTCGCAATGACAAGATTGCAACGTAAAGCGGGATTAGCTTCAAAAAATCAAAAACAGCTATCACACGACAGCTGTTTTCTTTGTTCTATTTTCTTTATTCTATTTTCTCAATTACGATCCACACATTTCGCAATCATCCGGACCCGCATTTCGTGCCAAATCGATCATTGCTTTGAAATCTTCGGCAGTCATTTCGCCGGTTTCATTTGGCGTTTGGACTTCGACACCGACTGCTTCTGTTTGTTGAACCGTTGGCTCTGCTTTTTTGTCATTGTTCAAAGTAAACTTGATGGCATCAACGGCAGCTTTGGTTCTTAAATAATACATTCCAGTTTTTAAGCCGCTTTTCCAAGCGTAGAAATGCATGGAAGTCAGTTTCGAATAGTTGGCATCCTGCATGAACAAGTTGAGCGATTGCGATTGGTCGATAAAATACCCTCGGTGACGCGACATGTCGATAATGTCTTTCATCGACATTTCCCAAACGGTTTTGTATAGTTCTTTTAAATCCTCGGGAATATCCAATGCTTGCACAGATCCGTTGTTACGCATCAATTCTTGTTTCAAATCTTCGGTCCACAATCCGCGTTTTACCAAGTCTTCTAATAAGTGTTTGTTGACAACGATGAATTCGCCAGATAAAACTCTTCTTGTATAAATGTTCGAAGTATACGGTTCGAACGCTTCGTTGTTTCCTAAAATTTGAGACGTTGAAGCGGTAGGCATTGGTGCTACTAAAAGTGAATTTCGAACGCCATGCTCCATTACTTCCTTGCGCAGACTTGCCCAATCCCATCTTCCTGAAAGCTCTTCGTCTTTGATGTTCCAAAGGTTGTGTTGAAATTCTCCCTGTGAAATTGGTGACCCTTCGTAAGACGAATACGATCCTTCTTCTTTTGCCATTTCCATGGAAGCGGTTACGGCAGCAAAATATAAGGTTTCAAAAATCTCCTGATTTACTTTTTTGGCTTCTTCACTGGTAAACGGCAAACGCATCAAAATGAAGGCGTCTGCTAAACCTTGCACACCCAATCCAACTGGGCGGTGGCGCATGTTAGAGTTTTCTGCTTCTGGTACCGGATAATAATTTCTATCGATAACTTTATTCAAATTGCGTGTCACCCGTTTGGTTACATTGAATAACAAATCGTGGTTGAATGCTCCGTTTTCGATAAACATTGGAAGTGAAATCGAAGCCAAGTTACACACGGCTACTTCGTCTTCAGCCGTATATTCCATAATTTCGGTGCACAAATTCGACGAACGAATCGTTCCCAAATTCTTTTGGTTCGATTTGCGATTTGCTGCATCTTTGTACAACATGTATGGCGTTCCGGTTTCGATTTGCGATTCGAGGATTTTCTCCCAAAGTTCACGCGCTTTTACCGTTTTTCTTCCTTTTCCTTGTGCTTCGTATGAAGTATAAAGTGCTTCGAATTCGTCTCCATAAACGTCGCATAAACCCGGACATTCATTCGGACACATCAATGTCCAATGAATATCTTGCTCTACTCGTTTCATGAATAAATCGGAAGTCCACATCGCAAAGAACAAATCTCTCGCACGCATTTCTTCTTTTCCGGTATTCTTTTTCAAATCTAAAAATTCGAAGATATCAGCATGCCAAGTTTCTAAATAAATAGCGAAACTACCTTTTCGTTTTCCACCACCTTGATCTACGTAACGTGCAGTATCGTTGAATACACGCAACATCGGAACAATTCCGTTCGATGTTCCGTTAGTACCGCGAATGTACGAACCTGTCGCACGCACATTGTGAATAGACAATCCGATTCCACCTGCCGATTGCGAGATTTTTGCGGTTTGTTTTAAGGTGTCGTATATTCCATCAATGCTATCGTCTTTCATCGTTAAAAGAAAACACGATGACATTTGCGGTTTTGGCGTTCCGGCGTTGAAAAGCGTTGGAGTCGCGTGGGTAAAGAATTTCTTCGACATTAAGTCGTACGTTTCAATAACCGATTCTAAATCGTTTAAGTGAATTCCGACTGACACACGCATTAACATATGTTGCGGACGTTCTACGATTTTACCGTTGATTTTTAATAAGTACGAACGTTCTAGAGTTTTGAAACCGAAGTAATCGTAATTGAAATCGCGGTTGTATATGATGTGTGAATTTAAAAATTCGGCATTTTCCTGAATAACATTGTGCACTTCTTCTGAAAGTAAAGGTGCTTTTTGGTTGGTTCTTGGATTCACATAAAAGTACATTTCTTTCATGGTTTCGGAGAACGATTTGTTGGTGTTTTTGTGCAGGTTGGAAACAGCGATTCGAGCTGCTAACTGTGCATAATCGGGATGTGCGATGGTCATCGATGCTGCGGTTTCGGCTGCAAGGTTGTCGAGTTCGGAAGTGGTTACACCGTCATACAATCCTTCAATTACGCGCATTGCCACTTTTACGGCATCTACTAAATCATTTAGACCATAACATAATTTTTTAATTCTGTCTGTGATCTTGTCAAAACTTACCGGCTCTTTGTGTCCGTCTCTTTTTACTACATACATACATGTCTAGTTTTTAGAAAATAGGAATCCCTTCGCTACTTTCGGGGTTATTTGTAATTTATGCTGAACTTGTTTCAGCATCTTTTTTTTTGGAAGCTGTCTCCAGCTTTCCGTTGCAATCTTTTAAACCTGACAGGTTTTGAAAACCTGTCAGGTTTAAAAGGATTTTCACTGCAATCTGGGCTAGGGCCCTATAGTGAATAGGTGTTTTAACTTTTTAGTTAACTAAAAATCGGCGTCGAAACTAATTTTTCCAGCTTCACTATCGGTGTTCATCACACCCGCTTTTTGGTATTCGGCAACTCGTTTTTCAAAGAAATTGGTTTTCCCTTGAAGTGATATCATGTCCATAAAATCAAACGGATTCGATGAGTTGTACTCTCTTTCGCAACCTAATTCTACCAACAATCTATCGGCAACAAATTCTAAATATTGCGTCATTAGAATCGCGTTCATTCCAATTAAACTGACTGGAAGCGATTCGGTTATGAATTCTCTTTCGATGTTCAATGCATCCACAATAATTTCCCTGATTCTGGCTTTAGGTACCTTTTTCACCAAGTGATGATTGTGCAAATGCACGGCAAAATCACAGTGAACGCCTTCGTCACGAGAAATCAATTCATTAGAGAAAGTCAAGCCTGGCATCAAGCCACGTTTTTTCAACCAATAAATAGAACAAAAAGCCCCTGAAAAGAAAATGCCTTCTACCGCTGCGAAAGCAATTAATCTTTCGGCAAACGAGTCAGAAGAAATCCATTTTAAAGCCCAGTCTGCTTTTTTGCGAATAGCCGGAAAAACATCTAACGCATGAAACAATTGGTCTTTTTCGGCTTCGTCTTTAACGTAAGTATCAATCAAAAGCGAATAGGTTTCGCTGTGAATGTTCTCCATCATGATTTGAAATCCGTAGAAGAATTTAGCTTCCGGATATTGGACTTCATTCACAAAATTTTCTGCTAAATTTTCATTTACGATACCATCAGAAGCTGCGAAAAAAGCCAAGATGTGTTTGATGAAATAGCGTTCTTCATCATTTAATTTGTTGTTCCAATCGTTTAAATCGGTATGCAAATCGATTTCTTCTGCTGTCCAAAAGCTGGCTTCCATTTTTTTGTACCATTCCCATATGTCGTGGTGTTTGATAGGAAAAATCACAAAACGATTTTTATTTTCTTGAAGGATTGGTTCTATCGCTGACATAATTTGAGGAATATTTAAGATTTTTTTAACTTATTTGACTGTTACAAAGATTGTCATTTGAAATGGAAAAAGAAAGTCAAACTTATTCACAATCGGCTTTAGTTTTTAACAATGTGCAGGAATTATACTACTTTCTGTTTTTTACGTAAATTATTGTTTAACAATAAGTTAACATCATCTAAAATTAAAAAAATCCCCAATAATAAGGGATTTATAGTTATTGAAAATTTGTTTTCGTAAAGTTTTCGCATGAGCGACGTTACCAAATTGTAACAAAAAAAAACGCAACATTTTTTAAGTGTTGCGTTTGTGAGTTTTGAAAACAGAATTTCTATTTATTTGTCATCAGAAATATACGTTTTATTTCCGTTTTTATTGATGTAATACCTTCCGCCTCTTGGACCTGTAAATACTTTTTTGCCTTTGTAAGACCCAGTTACCTTATCGGCCACTTTTTTTTCAGCTACTCTTGAAGCGGGAGTGTCTTTCAAATCTTCTGATTCTTCTGCTGCTGTTTTTTTAACAACTTTGTTTTTAGTTGCTTTTACTTCTTTTGTTACAACTTCTTTATATCGCTTATCTGGTGTTCCGTCTTTTTTGGTTTTAGGCGCTTCTTTTGTTGCAGCCTCTTTAAATCGTTTGTCTGGTGTTCCGTCTTTTTTTGTTTTTGGCGCTTTTTCTACTATTTCTTTTTTGGATTTTGAAGTAGTAACTTTAGTTTCTTTCGTTACTGTTTTAGCTGTTTTTTCTGTTTTATCTTCTGCCTTTTTAACTGTTTTCTCTGTTTTATCAGCTACCTTTTTTGTGGTGGATTTTGTTTTATCTCCCACTTTTTTTGCTGTCGTCTCAGTTTTGTCTACAACTTTTTTTGATGTTTTCTTCGTTTTTGCTGCTGCTTTGGTTTTTGCAGCTGCTTTTTTAGCTGCCGCTTCCGTTTTTGCCTTTGCTTTTTTTGCTGCAGATTCAGCGGTTTGCCCATAAAATGTATTGGCAAAAACAAAAACAAGACATAATACAATTAGTTTTTTACTCATAGTTCTAATTGTTTTTAATTGGACTTCGAGAATCTTTGATTTCATCTTGATTATAGGATTATTGGTTATCAAAAATTAAAATTAGTAAATTTATTATAACAATATACATTGCAATGCAATAAAGTTCTAAAAGTATGCTCTCAATTGTATACTTCCTGTGTGAATCGTTTTGCTCGTTTCACTTTTTCTTCCTTGATAATTGACATTAATATCCAAATACTGTGTAAGGTTTTTTTGTAAGAGCAAACGCCATGTTTGGTTTTTACCTGGCTGCAATCCTTCCAGCATTTGAAAACCGACTGATGATAGGCTGTTTCCTGTATAGGTATTGTTGTACAACGAAAATTCGCCATTTGCTGTAAATTGCTTTTTGCCCGAATAAGTAAACGAAGTTCCAAATCGATTTTGCGTTAAGAGTTCGTTATTTCCGATTTGATTTTCCTTTTTTTGGTATTCGTAAAACAAATCCCAACTGGTATTTTTAGAAAACAAATAGGAGATCTTTGGCGCCAATTGGTATCCTTTTATCTCATAATTACGTGCGGTATAATTTTCAGAATCAATGGTTGAAAAAATTGTTTTACTTGAAAAATTGACCAACCAGCTTTTGTCTAATAAATGCAGGTATTGCAATTGATGCGACGTGTTTTTACTTTCTAGTAATCCGATGGAAAGCAAATTTCGAGTTCTACTAGTTATATAGGTATACGTAGTAGAATGTTTTTGTTTGCCGCGGTTAAAGAAGAAACTGTTTCTAAAACTGGAGTTCAATCCTAAGAGATTTCTTTCGTCTGCCGAAAATGGATCCATGTCGAAATTATCACCATCCCGAATGATTTTTCTGTCTGTTAAAAAAGACGTTTGATTATAAAAATAGGAGAAGAATTTTTTAATTCCATTCTCATTTTGCCAAATCGAGGGATTTAATGTCAGTGATAACGAAAATTTATTCTGGTGTGTTTTTACAAAAATCTGATTCGGCAAAAACACTCTCACGTATTTCGCCAAATCGGGAAATGGCGCCACTTCAAACTCTTGCAATTCTTGAATTCCGTTGTTGTTGTAGTCATTCCACATATAAACTCCTTGTCCGGGATCAACTTCGAGATAAGTAAATTCTTGCTGTGCAATGGTTCCCGAATTGGTTTCGTATGCCGTTGTGAGTTGAATAAATTGCTTAAAAAAACTATCGCTGTAAAGCAATCTTGAATTTAAAGATGGCTCACTTTTCCGAGATGTATCTTCATAGTTAAGGGTTCTGTAATTCACAAACAACGACAAATCCCTTACACTTGATTTCAACAATCGTGACTTTAAATAATACGAATTGGACGAATTCACCCGCTGAACAATTCCGTTTTGTAAACTGTCATTTTTGCGAAGTAAATAACCCAATTCGGCATACACTTTTGTGGAATCACCACGTCCAATAAAGGCGCCATATTCTGAAAACTTCTGACTCAAAGCTGATAATTGCTGCGTGGATGCTAATCGTTCTTCGTTGTTTTCCAATCGGAAACTACCACCAATCCAATTCTTTTTGAAATGGTATTTGGTTCTAGATTCGGTTCGGATGAATTGTGTTTTAGAAAACGTTCCATCACTTTTTAAAACACTTGATTGATTTTGAAATACCCAATTATTCGTTTTGTATTGTCCATTTAAAACATGACGCGTTCCAGAAAAACTATGAGAAAAATCGAGGTTTTCAAATTGGTATCGAAGAAATCCTTTTTCTGGAAATTTAAAATCCAATCCCGAAGTTAAAAAACTTTGATTCCCAGTTGGATTGTTTAAATTCCAATCGCGATTGAATTCGATAGTGAACAATCGTTCAATCGTTTTGAAATTTTGCTGAATTAATTGGTAATTGACAAACGCATCCAAGGTAAATTTTTTAGAAAATAAGCGTTGTTTGGCATTTATTTTTCCAGCTAAACCTTTGTTATCACTATCGTCAATTGCCGAATATAAGTTTTTGTCGTTGTTGCTGACTCCGACTTCAAAATCGATTACCGTTTTTTCAGACGGGTTGTATTTTCCTAAAAGCGTCGCGATTTGAATTTTAGTTGGCGCCATTAAACGAACTATCGGCTCGTAATTTCCCTGAGGTATTCCTGCAACCGGAGCAACATATTGGTAAATTTTTCCAATCGCCTGACTGTTGGCTAAAACATAATTTCCCAAATTACCTCCGACAAATAAAAACCGCACATTATACAAAACATCATCGGGATTATTGGAATATTCAAACACTTCGGCTGGACCAACAAAGACTTTTTTGTACAGTATTTTATTTTCAGAATACGTGTCAAGATAAGCTGATGGCGCCGTCATTAAATCGGGATTGTCTCCAGCATTAATTAAAACTTGCACTTGTTCTTCTGACAGATTTTGTTGTAACGGTTGGTTTTTTACATCGTTTTCCGAATAGATATAACCGCCTAAGCTCCATTTTTCGCTTTGATGGTCAACACCTCCATAGGTAACAAAACGCGTAAAATTCCGATCTGAAAATTGGTATTCAATAGTAATTCGCATTTCAGAAGTAATAGGAAAAAGTGATGTAAACGCAATTTCTCCAGCATTGTAATCGATGGTATAATCGTTGTTTTCGCCACGTTGCTTCAAGATGCCGTTTACGTAAACGCGTTCCGATCCCGAAATTACCAAGACATACAATTCACCATTGTTTCCTCGCAATTTATACGGACCTTGATTGCCTTCCTGTCCAGTAAAATTACTTCTGGCGTATTGTCCTCGAACCAATGCTCCTGAGGCAAAAATATCGGTTTTATTTCCTTCCGATCCCAAAGAAATTTTAGTAGAAAGTCCTTGCACTTTTTTATTGAAATTCAGAAATTTCGATTGTCGGTTTTCGAGAAATAAATCGCCTGCTCTAATGTTCCAGTTTTTCGTAAATAATTCAATGAATATCTGATCGAATTCGTCTAATTTTTGAGAATACCCATTGTCTTGCAACGGAATATTACTGTCTTGTATCGAAGCTCGTAGGGAAACCTTGTCGGATATTTTTCCTGTAATCTGCAAATCGAGATTGGATTGAACCGTCGTATTTTGATTGTTTCCAATGGTGATTCCACGGGTAATACTACCCGAAGTATTCAATCCGTCAAAGGGTTTGAACGTATTTAGCTTGTTGCTTTTAACTACGTATAAATCGCCCGCTTCATTAGGAACGACTTGCGCTTTGTCGTAAATAGAATACGTTTTGGTAATAAAATCGGGATAGTTTAAATAGCTTACCGAAAGCGAATCGGTGGCAGTGAAATTTTCTTTGAACACTAAAATTCCTTTTTGGAAATCGACTTTATAAAAGGCGGAATCAATTTCTTTCCCGGTTTTATCAAAAATTTTGAAGAAATTTTTGTTGATGCTTTTCTTTTCTATCGAAATCGTATCTTTCGAAAATGCTATCTTTTTATTGGCGTAAGTTGATTTGATTTCTTGCGCAAAAACGCTAGAAAATCCAAAGATTAAAATCCATAAAAAATACTTTTTTAGCATAAATACTATAACTCGTAAAGTTCAAAAGTAGTATTTATAATTGGAAAAAATGAAAGAGGACTTATCATAAAGTACATAACATTGTCATTTCGAAGCATGAGAAATCACATTATGAGATGCTTCCTTCGTCAGCATGACAAGATGGTGGAAATTAATTGTGAAAACTATTCTTTCGTCACAATCTGCATGGTTTCTCTTGAAATCTGTTTTAGCAAAACCACTTTGTCTTTTTCGACTATTTCGGACGCTTCTTTGGTGAAATGTCGAATGGTGAAAAGTGATACATTTTCGTTAAAAGAAACTTTGAATTTTTTAGAAAGTATGGACTTCAACTCATTAAAATTTCCAAATTTATCTTCGATACACACCGAAAAACTAATTGCCGAATTCTGAATTAAACTCACTTTCATTTTAAATTGGTGGAATAACAGAAATATTTCGCTGATGTTTTCTTCCATAATAAAAGAGAAATCAATAGACGAAAGCGAAATTAACAATTGGTTTTTCTTTACAATAAAACAAGACGTTTTTGGTTCTAAATCGGCGCCTTTTGCTACGCTAGTTCCGGGTAATAGCGGATTTAAAAATGATTTTACAAACAACGGAATTTCCTTTTTCTGCAATGGCTGTAAGGTTTTTGGATGGATAACGGTAGCTCCGTAAAACGCCAATTCAATTGCTTCACGATAGGAAATCTGATTCAGCAAAACCGCATTTTCAAAATAACGCGGATCGGCATTTAAAACTCCGGGAACGTCTTTCCATATTGTTACGCTTTCGGCACTTAAGCAATACGCAAAAATCGCAGCGGTATAATCGGAACCTTCACGACCGAGAGTTGTAGTGAAACTATTTTCATCAGAACCTAAAAATCCCTGCGTGATGTTGAGTGTTTTTTTAGCTCCGCTCCGTTCGCCTTTAGCTCGGGTCTTTACGTTTTTGGAAATGAGTTTTTGCGTTTGCTCCCAATCGACGTTGGCATCGCGATAGGTCGAATCCGTTTTGATGAAATTCCGAACATCAAGCCAATTGTTTTTTAATCCTCTAAAATTGAAATAATGGCTTACAATCGTTGTCGAAATGATTTCTCCAAAACTCACAACTTGATCGTAAACAAAGTTGTAATTCGGCGATTTATTGTGATT
Organism: Flavobacteriales bacterium; assembly: GCA_031387085.1. Classification (GTDB taxonomy): domain Bacteria; phylum Bacteroidota; class Bacteroidia; order Flavobacteriales; family Flavobacteriaceae; genus Flavobacterium. The sequence continues at coordinate 15,433 of JANNCY010000006.1, forward strand.
TAAGAAATAATCCAAATCGGCAAAATGATCATTTATTACTTTGAAAGCAGGATTGTTCTCGTCTTCAAAAAGTTCGAGTAAAATTTGGTTGTGGTACTTTTTGACGTCTTGGATGGACGATTGCAATTCATTCGATTTGTCAAAATAATTTTTGATTACAATTTCGAAAGCATTCGTGGTTTTTCCCATTGCGGAAATTACTAAGAGCACGTCTTCATGACCTACTTTTTCCAATACGCTATATACATTTTTTACACCATCGGCATCTTTAACCGATGCACCACCAAATTTGAAAATTCTCATAATTTATAGTCGAAAGTCAAAAGTTGAAAGTCAAAAGACATCAACTTCTGATAATTATTTATTTTTTTCTAAAAAGGCATTAATCCCTTCTTCATCCATTTGAACGACACGCCAATCGTCGAGCATTTTCGCTCCTGTTTTATTGTAGAATTCAATTGCCGGTGTGTTCCAATCGAGCACATTCCATTCAATTCTGCGCACATTGTCTCGTTTTCCTTGTGCGATAATTTCGCTGTACAATGCAAATCCGGCTCCCGTTCCACGTTGGTTTTCGCTAACAATTAAATCTTCGAGATGAATTGTTTTTCCTTTCCATGTTGAATAGCGGTAATAATATAGGGCAATACCTATAATCGTATTTTCAACCTCAGCAACTAAACAATTGAATAAAGGTTTTTCTGAAAATCCATCTCGAATTAAATCATCAACAGTTACTAAAACGGCATCGGGTTCTTTTTCAAATGTTGCCAATTCCTGAATTAAATCAAGAACTGATTGCATGTCGTATTTAGTTGCTTTACGGATGACCATTTATTTTTTCTTTTTAGGTGTTTTTTTTGCTGGTGTTTTTACAGCTACGGCTTTGTTGTTAATTGGTTTTTGAACGTATGCTTTGTACAATTCGTCAGCTGTTGCGCGATTTTTAGCTTTTTCGGCTCTGTCTTTTGGATCGGGATGCGAGCTCATCATCTTTGTTAAAAAATTAGAAGCTGCTCCGTTGCTTTGACTTGCTAAAAGTGCAAAAGCCGATTCTACAGCATTGACATCATATCCATTTCGTTTCATAAAATCATACGAATACGTATCGGCTTCCGATTCTTGCATTCTGCTGTGAGAGCTATCTAATATTGCATTTGCAATTTGTCCTAATTGGCCGTCTGTTATGGCCGCAATTTTATCCGATTGTGAAGAAACCGCTCCAACTAAAGCCGCTTTTCTATAGGCTGCTTTCATAGCATCTTTGCTGTCTTCATTGGCAACGTGTCCAATTTCATGTCCTATAACAGCAAGCAATTGATTGTCATCCATCAAATCCATTAAACCAGAAAAAACACGAACGCTTCCATCGGCAGTAGCAAAAGCATTAACATCTTTAGTTAAATATACTTTGTAGTTTAAAGTCAATCCGTTTTCATTTGCATGCTTTCCAAAGATTCGATTTAATCGCAAGGTATAACCGTCTTTTGGTCCCGCTACAACATTGGTCGAATCCATTTTTTTTACTGCAGCACTCGATAGTTGCGCCGCTTGTGCATTGGTAAAAGTAAAACTTGCCAATCCGTTTTGTAATGCGCCCATGGCTTTATCGCTCAAATCGATTTGAGCATTGGTTTTGGACAAACTAAAAAGTCCCAACAACAAGAAAATAAATACTGCTTTTGATTTCATAATACTATTTAAAAAAGGAGTGGCAAAGATAAAATAAGTTTACCAATTTTTAAAGGATTTAAATTTCACTATTTTCAATTTGCTTTTAAGAAAAAAAGCGATATTTGCACAAACAACTACAACGATTTCGCAATGGAAGAACGCAACAAGACCTTAGGTGAATTTATAATCGAAAATCAGAATGCCTTTCAATATTCCTCTGGCGAATTATCACGAATTATTAACTCTATTCGTTTGGCTGCAAAAGTAGTTAGTTACAAGGTAAACAAAGCGGGATTGGTAGATATTGTTGGTGCTGCAGGTGAACAAAACATTCAAGGCGAAGACCAACAAAAATTGGATGTTTATGCAAATGAAATATTCATTCAAACGTTAACGAACAGAGAAATTGTATGTGGAATTGCATCCGAAGAAAACGATGATTTTATTACCGTTGCCGGAAGCGATAAAAGTCACAATAATAAGTATGTGGTTTTGATGGATCCATTAGATGGTTCGTCTAACATTGATGTGAATGTTTCTGTAGGTACTATCTTTTCTGTTTACAGACGAATTACTCAAGTTGGCACTCCAGTAACTTTGGACGATTTTTTACAACCTGGAATCAATCAAGTGGCAGCAGGCTACGTTATTTACGGCACCTCAACCATGTTAGTATATACAACAGGTCATGGTGTAAACGGATTTACATTGAATCCGGCGATAGGAACGTTTTATCTTTCACATCCAAAAATGCAATTCTCAAAAGACGGCACCATTTATTCTATCAACGAAGGAAATTATGTGCATTTCCCACAAGGTGTAAAAAAATACATTAAGTATTGTCAGTTGGAAGAAAACGATCGCCCCTATACTTCGAGATACATCGGAAGTTTGGTTTCCGACATTCACAGAAATATGATTAAAGGCGGAATTTATATTTATCCGACAAGTTCCAAAGCTCCGAAAGGAAAATTGCGATTGTTGTACGAATGCAACCCTATGGCATTTATAGCCGAACAAGCTGGCGGAAAAGCGTCGGATGGTTACAACCGCATTATGGAAATTCAGCCTACAGAATTGCACCAACGTGTTCCTTTCTTTTGTGGGTGCTATAATATGGTGGAGAAGGCAGAGGAGTTTATGAAGAAAGAAGAGTAAAGACCGCTGCGCTGCTAGAAAAAAGAAAATAGACACTAGCTTTTTGCAAAACGATTTTGCTTTTTCAGTAGCACTATATTTTCTTACTTATATCAATAAAAAAACCGTCCAGATAATCTGAACGGTTTTTGTTTATTCATGAATTTCATTTCCCTGATTGTCATAGAAATGGTATTCAAAGTACGTGTAAGCGTCACGAGGTATAATTTTCACCCACTTTTTATGTTCAAGAAACCATTTTGAACGTAATGATGGAAACCCTTTTTTAAGGTATGCTGCCACAAAAGGATGAACATTTAGTTTTATTTTTTTATGGTCTTTTACAATTTTTTCAAGAGCAAAGTTGATGGTATCGATAATTTGAATTGGCGCGTCAATATCGCTGGTCAAATTATTTGGATTTTCTTCTCTGGTCTCAATGTTTACTTCTGGTCTTACGCGTTGTCTTGTAATTTGAACTAATCCAAATTTACTTGGCGGTAAGATTTTGTGTTTTGCTTTATCGTCGCTCATTTCATCCCTAAGGAAGTTGAACAATACCTGACGATTATCTGGATTTTGCATATCGATAAAATCGATTACAATTATTCCACCCATATCGCGCAATCGCAATTGTCTTGCAATTTCTGCTGCGGCAATCATGTTTACTTCGAGAGCTGTGTCTTCCTGGTTAGTCGCTTTGTTAGAACGGTTTCCGCTGTTCACGTCGATAACGTGTAAAGCTTCGGTATGTTCTATAATTAAATAAGCTCCTTTACTCATGGATACCGTGCGCCCAAAAGAGGTTTTGATTTGTCGCTCTATATGGTATTTTTCAAAGATCGGCGTGTCTTTTGACTGGTAAAGCTTAACAATGTTTTGTTTTGTAGGAGCTATCTCGGCTAAATAGTCCTTCGTTTGTTGGTACAACTCTTCATCATCTATGTGAATTCCCGTAAAGGTATCATTGAATACATCTCGTAATATGGAAGAAGCTTTGTTAAGTTCTCCTAATACTTTGGATGGATGATGAGCGGTTGGTAATTTTTTACACATTGCAGTCCATCTGTTTAATAGATTCTGCAAATCTTTTTCTAGTTCTTCTGTTTTTTTGCCTTCTGCTACTGTTCGCACAATAACGCCAAAACCTTTTGGTTTGACTGCTTGTACCAATTTTTTCAATCGGTCTTTTTCTGATTTTTCTTCTATTTTTTGCGAAATAGAAACACGATCGGAAAAAGGGACAAGAACTAAAAATCTACCGGCAAAAGAAAGCTCTGAGCTTATCCTTGGTCCTTTTGTAGATATTGGTTCCTTAACCACTTGCACTAAAATTGATTGATTGGCGCTCAGAATATCTGAAATAGCACCATCTTTTTCAATCTCTTTTTCAAACTGAAAGTTTTTGAGGGAGAAATCTTTTAGTTTACCTGCGCTTACAAGTTTTATGAATTTCAAATAGGAAGCTAATCCTGGACCTAAATCGTGGTAATGTAAAAAGGCATCTTTTTCGAAACCTACATTTACAAACGCCGCGTTAAGTCCGGCAACAGGTTTTCTAATTTTGGCGATAAAAATATCTCCAACCAGAAAATCACTGTTTTTTTCTTCTTCTTTGTGTAATTCAATTAGTTTTCCATCTTTTAATAAGGCAAAATCTACAGCGTCATGACCAGACCTAATAATAAGTTCTTTATTCATGGTGTACATTTTTATCCATGCTGGTTGTCGGTTGTCGGTTGTCGGTTGTCGGAAAGAATCCATCAACTATCAACTATCAACCATCAACTTCTACAAGGATGGATTAAACATTTTTTAACAGGTATTTTTTACCCGACGAGGAGATAGATAAAAGAGAAGCAAGAATTAAGAAGCAAGACTTTTTGTTCGTCTTTTTTCTTTGCTCTTTTTTCTTTCTTCTTTTTTCTGTTCCTCAATTTCAATGAACGTTTAAAAAGAAAAAAGTAGTTTGGAACTACTTTTTCTTTTTGTGGCGGTTAGCTCTAGCGCGTTTTTTACGCTTGTGAGTAGCTACCTTATGTCTTTTTCTTTTTTTACCACTTGGCATACTTTGTAGTTTTTGTGTGATTAATAAATAAGTTTATACTGTTACTTCCGTATTTGTTTTTACTGCTTCAACAAATACTTTTGCTGGTTTAAATGCTGGAATATTGTGAGCTGGTATTTTGATTGTTGTGTTTTTAGAAATGTTTCTTCCTGTTTTTTCAGCTCTGGTTTTGATGATAAAGCTACCAAACCCTCTTAAATAAACATTATCTCCACCTTCTAAAGAAGTTTTTACTTCTTCCATTAACGCTTCAACTGTTGCTTGAACATCTCCTTTTTCAAGTCCTAATTTTTCTGAAATTTTTGCTACGATATCTGCTTTCGTCATTTTCTTTCGTATTAATATGTTGTACTATTTTTTTTAAGTGCGCAAATATACAAATAAAAAAAACATATAATCAACCTAATTCATTAAAATTTAATCACATAAACATATACTTTTGTTAACCTAATTTTATTTATGCTTTTTACTAACTTATTATTACAATGGTATTTACAATACAAACGTGATTTACCATGGCGAAAAACAACTGATGCTTATCCGATATGGCTCTCCGAAATCATGCTACAACAAACGCGAGTTGCGCAAGGAATGCCTTATTTTTTATCCTTTATAGAGCGCTTTCCGACCGTATTTGATTTAGCAAAAGCCGACGAAGAACACGTATTAAAATTATGGCAAGGATTGGGGTATTATTCTCGTGCCCGCAACATGCACAAAACGTCGCAAATTATAGCTTCTGAATTCAATGGAAATTTTCCGAATAAGTATACCGAATTACTAAAACTAAAAGGAATTGGCGATTACACTGCCGCAGCGATTGCTTCTTTTGCTTTTAATGAAGTAGTTCCCGTTGTGGATGGAAATGTATTTCGGGTTTTGTCACGTTATTTTAATGTGGAAACCGACATTTCTTCGGCAACAGCCAAAAAAGAATTCGCCGCTTTGGCTAAGGAATTAATGCCAACGAATAATCCCGCGTTATTCAATCAAGCGATAATGGAATTTGGTGCTTTGCAGTGTGTTCCTAAAAATCCTGATTGTGGGATTTGTGTTTTTTCTTCCAGTTGCGCTGCCTTGCAAAAAAATAAAGTAAATCAACTTCCTATAAAAACGAAGAAAACAAAAGTTAGGAATCGCTATTTTCATTATTTGATTTTTCAAGACAATGACAATGCTACTATACTAAATAAGCGGACTGCGAAAGGAATTTGGCATAATTTATATGAATTTCCAGCAATCGAAACCGAAGAAGCAACAAGTCAGGAAACTATAATTGCCAGAATTAAATCCGATTTTCATCACTTAGATATTACAGCTGTTTTTGCTTTTGAAGATCCTATTATTCATAAACTATCGCACCAACATTTGTCTATTTCTTTTTATAAAGTGAACGTTTCTAAAAAATTGGTTGGAGGAATTGACCTAAAATCGATACAGCAATTTCCTTTTCCAATTGTAATTTTTAATTTTATTAAAAAGTATTCTATATAGGTGACGAAATTTTTATTAATTTTGGATAATTACAAATTGTTTTAAAATGAACGGAACTTTAAATAAAGTTATGCTTATAGGTCATTTAGGTGACGATATTAAAATGCACTATTTTGAAGGTGGAAACTGCATTGGACGTTTTCCTCTTGCTACCAATGAGGTGTATATCAACAAACAAACAAACGAAAAAATTACCTCCACCGAATGGCATAATTTAGTGGTGCGAAATAAAGCCGCAGAAATTTGTGAAAAATACCTTTCTAAAGGTGATAAAATATATGTCGAAGGGCGAATTAAATCACGCCAATGGCAAGCTGAAGACGGTACTACAAAATACACTACTGAAATTCAAGTAACCGAATTTACCTTTTTAACCGTTAAAAAAGACATAGAAGGAAACAAACAAATTCCAGCATCCGATTCAAAAAGCACTAACTTTGACCCACAAAACTTACCAAATCACGAAAATGATTTGCCGTTTTGATATTGTTTAACTAACTCCATTGCATTTGGACCCAGAGCCCAGTTTAGGATTTTTATCGACTTTAGACACCAATTTGCTTTTTGGTATTATTGGAATTCTTGTTTTGCTTTTTTGTTGTGCCATGGTAGCAGCTGCCGAAGTAGCGTTGTTTTCATTAACTCAGAAAGATTTGGTAGAATTGGCTCAAAAAAATGCTTCCAAATCGATTGTAATTAACCAACTTTTAGAGAAGCCAAAAAAATTATTAGCTACGATATTGATTGCAAACAACTTTTTGCATATTGCTATAGTTATTCTCTTCTCCTTTTCGTTAGACAAAGTTTTTTCTGCTATTACTATTCCCGTATTAAAATTTATCGTTGAAGTGGTATTAGTTACTTTTTTGATATTACTATTTGGAGAAGTTTTACCAAAAGTATATGCCAACAGAAACAACATGAAATTTGCTAGTTTTATTGCCTATCCTATATTATTGTTAAATAAATTGCTTTCGCCAATTAGCTCGCCGATGCGTGCATTTACCGTTTATATTCACGACAAATTAGGAAAACAAAAATCTAATTTTTCAGTAAATAAATTGTCACAAGCATTAGAATTGACATTAGATGCCGATACTTCTCATGAAGAGCAAAAAATTCTAGAAGGAATTGTTTCGTTTGGAAATACCGATACGAAGCAGGTTATGAGTCCACGTATCGATATTTTCGCCTTAGAAATTGGGGAATCTTTTGCGGAAATTTATCCGAAAATTGTCGAAAAAGGGTATTCCAGAATTCCTGTTTACAAAGACAATATTGATCACATAGAAGGCGTTCTGTATATAAAAGATTTGATTCCACATATAAATAAAATACCGTTTGATTGGAAAACGCTCTTGCGCGAACCTTTCTTCGTGCCAGAAAATAAAAAACTCGATAATTTGTTAAAGGATTTTCAAAGTATGAAAAGTCATTTAGCCATTGTGGTGGATGAATATGGCGGTACTTCGGGATTGGTTTCTTTAGAGGACGTTGTTGAAGAAATCGTTGGCGATATTAGTGATGAATTTGATGATGATGAAATTAATTTTACTCAAATAGACGATCAGAATTATCTTTTTGAAGGGAAAATAAACTTGAAAGATTTTTACCGAATTATCGATGTCGATGAGGATTTGTTTGAGAATAGTAAAGGTGAAGCCGAAACGCTCGCCGGATTTGTACTTGAAATTGTGGGTAATTTTCCGAGAAGAAAACAAAAAATTCAATTTGAAAACTGTTTGTTCACTATTGAAGCAGTAGATAAAAAAAGGGTAAAACAAATTAAAGTAACTATAGATGCCAAATAATATTTATTTGAAAACGGTTTTTTTAGCTGTGATTGCAATCGCTTTTACCAGTTGTAAAAATGAGGTACTACCAAAACCATCAAGTCATTTACGATTGGATTATCCTGTTGCATCTTACGCAACTTTTGAAAATTCGTGTCCATTTACTTTTAGCATGAATGCCGATGCTGTTATTAAAGGACAAAAAGAATGCGGTTTTACTATTACGTATCCCAAAATGAAAGCGGCTGTTTTTTTGACCTACAAAACAGTAAATGGTGATATTGACAAATTATTGCGAGATGCTCAAAAACTAACGTATGAACATGTTATAAAAGCCGACGATATTACCGAACAACCATACCTTAACAAAGGGAAAAAAGTCTACGGAATGTTTTATAATGTAAATGGAAATGCAGCGACTAATGCGCAGTTTTACGCTACCGACAGTATCAAACATTTTGTAACAGGTTCGGTTTATTTTTATGCAAAACCCAATTTCGATTCGATTATGCCGGCTGCCGATTATATTAAAAACGACATGCAAACACTGCTGGAATCGATAAAATGGAAGTAAATAAAATAAAAAAGCAACTCAAATGAGTTGCTTTTTTTAATCTATTTAATAGTGTAATTATCCTCTAGTTCCTGTTTTCACATCTGAAACTTTATATGTTTTTCCGTCTCCTGCCGTTTCTACAGCTTTCACGATAGCTGCTGAAGAAAGTTGATCCAAATCGAAATTTACTGTTGCCGTCTTCGCTTCGAAATCGACTTTAACTTCTTGCACTCCTTTTGTATCAGCTAGTTTTTTTTCAATCATTTTAGCACATCCATCCGGACACATCATTCCGTCAATTTTAAAAGAAACTTTTTCAGGTGTAACAGCTACAGCTATTTCTTTTTTTGTAGTTGCCTCTGCATTTTCAGCTGTTGGCTTGCTCGCGGTATCTTTGCATCCAAAAAAAAGCGTTGCTACTACTGCTATACCAAATAGGGGATTTGAAAATTTCATGTCTAATCTAATTAATTATCATTTCAGAAAATTGTAAGAGCAAAATTAGTATTTTTTTTAAGTTGTAATTGATAAAATTATCACAAATTTGTAATGCCAAAAAACGCTATGCAAACAAGTACATCAAAGTGGATTTATTTAACGGTTCTTGCCCTCATTTGGGGAAGTTCATTTATCTT
>JANNCY010000008.1:0-1593 GCA_031387085.1 Flavobacteriales bacterium
CCGATCGTTTTTTTGTTGTTGCCTACCAGTTGTTGAAGTATTTTTTTGCCTTCTTCTATTTCTAATGGACTTAATTTGAGATTTAAATTTGGAATGGGTTCGCTATTGCTATCCAATCCGATTAGGCTTAAATTATTCCGAAAACTGTAAACTGGGTATTTTGCAATATGGTGATACTCGATATTTGTTTTTAAAACTTCCTCATCAAAATCACCAAAAAACTTAAATTTCGAATTGGAATACTTTGCTGATAACCGGCCAGAAGAGGAGTTTTTATCTACATTAATAACCAAATCGTAGCGTTTTCTTTTAATGGTTTTCAAACATTTTATGTACGCCATCAATTGTTTAAACGGCTTGTTAGGAACCTGAATTATTTGATTGATGTTTTCGTAATTTTTAAAAATAATGGGAGCCACAGTTCCTTTTACCAGCAAATCAATTTTACAATCTGGGAAAGTATCCACTACATCTTGAATGAGTGGTGTAATTAATAATAAATTACCGAGCCGTTTATTCGGTCTGGATATTAGAATAGTTTTAATAACTGGTTTATTCGTGGAATCAAAAGCGTAGTTTAAATTAGAAGTCGCAATTTTTTTAGTCAGTTTTTGCGTTAAGATTCGTCTAATTTCGTTGATTGCTTTTGAAAAACTCATATCCTTTAGATTAAAACTTGACGGAAACTATTTTCGTTTCACCATCGCGGATGTATGTTACTGGCAATTCGTCGCCCACATTTATTTTACCCAAACATTCCATGTAAGTGTACACTTCTTTGATAGTACAAGTTCCAATTTTTGTAATCACATCACCCGCTTTGATTCCGGCAGCGTCTGCTGGTCTTCCTTCTGTCACGCCATCCACATGCAGACCATCGCCATGATCGGTATAATCGGGCATTATTCCGAGAGTGACTTTGTATTTTGGTCTCGTTTTTTGTGCGTTCATTTTGGTTTTCGTAAACTCGATTTTGTATTCATTACTAAGTTCACTTATCATTCTGAAAGCATAATCGGTACAATTTTTCACACCGTAATAATTGATTTTATCTTCGTCATCCGATGGTTTGTGATAATCGGAATGTGTTCCGGTAAAGAAAAATAAAACGGGAATGTCTTTCAAGTAAAACGAAGTATGGTCGGACGGCCCAATACCACTTTCATCCAAAGTAATATTGAAACCGGCGGGTTTGTTTTTTTCTGCTAATTTTGGAAATAGCGGACTCGTTCCAACGCCACCAATCGTCATTTCTTTTTTGTCATTCAATCGTCCAATCATGTCGATGTTGAGCATCGCTATTACGTTTGGGTATTTTGATTTGATTACTTCCGCTAATTTTTTCGAACCAATTAATCCGTCTTCTTCTCCAGAAAATAAAGCGAAAACATAATTGGCTTTTTCGATGGTTTTGTTTTGCGAAAACATTCGGGCCAATTCCAAAACACCGGCAACTCCTGAAGCGTTGTCATCGGCACCATTGTGAATTTCCCCTTTCGAATTCGGTTTCGTCGAATTGTTGTGTTCGTTCAATCCCAAATGATCGTAATGCGCTCCAATAACAATGGTTTTCGACGCTTTGTTGTCGAGATA
>JANNCY010000012.1:0-46185 GCA_031387085.1 Flavobacteriales bacterium
TAGCCATCGGCATTATTTTTCGCAGCAACCATTCCAATTAAAGAGCCTTCGCTGTGACCAGCTACAATTATCTTGCTGTATTTTTTTTGAGATTTGAAGTACATTATTACGTCGGTTGCATCAGTAATAAAATCATCAAAACGAAGTAATTTTTCATCAAAATTTCCAGATTTTGCAGTCGAGAAAATTCTTTTATCATAACTAAAAACGGCGATATTGTTTTTGGCCAATGCTTCTGATAAAAATTTTAGAGAATTATTTTCAACGCCTTTTTGATTTCCGTTTCTGTCTGTTGGTCCGGAACCTGCAATTAGGATTACTAATTTGGTTTCTTTTGCTGCTTTTTGAGGAACATACAAAGTACCATTGAGTAACGAATTAATCGCTATTTCTTCCGTATTAAACGATACTTCCTGAGCAATTGAAATACTAGAAATAGCTAACAATAGTAGAATGAGTAATTTTTTCATTTTTAATTGAGTATTGAGATTAGAATTTTTGAAATTATTTCTGAAATTAGAATAGTGATAGCAAAAAGTATAATTTGTTTACTTCCTTTGGCATTGGTAGCCGTTTTGAAACCATTAAACAAGAGTACTATACTCCAAACTAAAAATAAAAGCGTCACAATGCCTAACGCTATAAGAATGATCATGTCTGATAATGCTAAATTTGGGGTTTTTCCTTTAAGTATAGCATCGTTAATCAATTTTTCGGTAATAGTAAATACGGTATTATTGATATTAAAAAACAATAAAAAATAAAAAGGGATTTTAGAAATCAGCCCCGTTGTTACCATATCAATAAAACGTGTTTTTGTATTGATGTACTTTCCTAAAGCAAATAATAATAGGGTTACAGTTACTATTGAAATGAGCAAATCACCATAAGATTGCAAGAAGGTTACTTTTTCTACAAAATGCATGTCGATTACTCCATCTAATCTTCCATTAAAGAGCGTTGCCAAATAACCGCCAAGTAGTAAAAAAAGTAGACCAACAAAGACTAATTGTTTCTCTGTGTAGTTCACGAATGGGTTGATTATATTTTTCATCGTTACTTCGATTTTAATTGATTTAACTTTTGAATGATGTCGTCTAATTTATTTCTAACCGTTGGGTAACTATTGCCCATTTGAGTAGCCATTTCTTTTAAACTGCCACTGGTTAGAAAAAATTGGAGTATAAAGTTTTGTTCCTCTTCAGTAATTTGAAGTAACAATGGTAAAGAGTAATTTCCTGAAACTGCTGTTGAACAATTAGCGCAACTCAATTGCGTTACGGACAAGGAGCTTTCACAACTGGGACAATGAATAGGAAGTTTTGGTTGCATAGTTTTTAAATTAAAACGCAACAAATATAAATAAAATAAATATAAAAATGAATAATATTAATAAATTTATTAACATTATTCATTTTATAATTAAATTATAAATTTTTTTGGAAAGTTGTTTAATAAAAAAACTCTTGATAAACAAGAGCTAATTTTAATCGAATTTATTTTTTATATAATATTTTCCTTCTAAATCATCATCAAAATCATCTATCATAGGTTTTGGTTTTGGTTTACTACCCGTAACTTTCTTTTTCCACATTTCAAAATTGTCTTTTGATAAACGCTTTTTCATGATTTCGGTTACTTCATTTTCAGTAATGCCAAATTCTTCTTTTAATACTTCAAAAGGTTTTTTTTCCTCTTGCGCCATACTGACAACACGTTCAATTTGTTCGTAGTCAAGTTCTACTTTTTTACTTTTTTTCATCAGATGAAAAGTGCAATTGTTATTAATATCAAACTAGAAAATCATATACCAATATTAAGAAAAAAAATAATTACTTTTTAAAATCAGTGAAAATTTTTATTCTTGTTGTGTTGAACGCGGTTTTTGAAATGGAATTTTCAATAAATTAGGTAAGCGATTGTTGTCAATACCAAGCATGTGTGTATCGATTCCGTAAACAATTTTTTCCCTTTCCATGTCTAAAAAGGTGCCAAAAAGCCGATCCCAAACCGAAAAAATATTACCATAATTACTATCCGTATAGGGTAATTTATAATGATGGTGGATTTTATGCATATCGGGAGAAACGATAAAATAACTCAATACAGCATCCAATTTTTTTGGAAGACAAATATTAGCATGGTTGAATTGCGAAAACAATAACGACATCGATTGGTACATAAAAACCAACCATATTGGACAACCTACAATTACTACGCCCATGGTGGTGAATAAAAAACGGATGACACTTTCACCAGGATGATGTCGGTTGGCAGATGTGGTGTCAATCCAAGTGTCGGTGTGATGTATCAAATGAAATCGCCACAAAAATTTGATTTTATGTTCAACAAAATGGGGCAAGTAAGCACCAATTAAATCGAGTAATAATAATCCGATTAAGGTGAATAAATAGATGTTCATTTCGGGCAACCATTGTAAAATGCCAAAATGATTTTGCAATCCAAATTCTGATGATTTTATTAGAATGAAAGCCAAAACAAAATTGACTACAATCGTTGTTAGCGTAAAAAAGATATTGATTCCGGCGTGATGCCATTTGTTGTATTTGAATTGGAAAAATGGGAAAGAATTTTCTATCAACCAAAAAAGTCCGATTCCGCCAGAAATTAGCAAAGCCCTGTGTGACGACGGAATGGTTTCAAAATACTGAATCAGCGTTTCCATAGATGAATTTAAGTCAAATATATAAAATTAATTATTTGATGATTCTAAATGTCAGATTAATTCGAGGTGGAATTGGTTTGGCTGTTTTCGGAATTTGATGTTTCCAAAAATGTTGCGTTTCTCCTTTCATAATTAGTAAACTTCCGTGTTCTAAAATGATTTTTTGTTTAGCTTCCTTGATGAAATTGTGTTGCAAATGAAAAGGACGCTCAGCTCCTAAACTTACCGAAACTATAGTTGGATTTCGTCCCAATTCTTTTTCGTTATCCGCATGCCAGCCATTACTATCTCTACCATCTCGATATAAATTAAGTAACACGGTAGTGAATTTTTCCTGACAAAGGATTTCTACTTCATCTTTTATATAAGTTAAAAGCGCATTCCACCGATGCGGTTGCATTACAATATTGGAATAGGAGTACGGTTTTCCTTCGTTACCAAACAATGCGGTTAATCTGGGCTGCAAATGATTTTTCCCAAAAACAGTTATAGCGTCTTGTTGCCATGGTATTTCTTGATATAATTTTTCAAAAATAAAATTTGCTTTTTCGATATCAAAAAAGTTGGGATAGTATTCTATCGTTGCATTCGGTAAATCAAAAGTGACTACTTCGGAAGGGAATAATGTATTCATTTTTCAAAAATAAAAAAAAGCGATGAGTTATTGTCATCGCTTTACAAATTAGTTAAGTGGCGTTATTCTTCACTTTTTTTCTGAAGTAACGAACGGTAGATGAATCCGCCAAATACTGCACCAGCAATAGGAGCAACCCAAAACAACCATACTTGTGATAAAGGTTCGCCACCTGCAAACAATGCTTGTGATAAAGAACGCGCTGGATTTACAGACGTATTTGTAATTGGTATGCTTATTAAGTGAATTAGAGTTAATCCCAAACCAATAGCAATTCCGCCAAATTTGCCGTTAGCAAACTTATCGGTTGCTCCAAGGATGATGATAAGGAAGAACATTGTTAGAATAAATTCAGCAAAAAATGCCGCTTCAATGGCATAACCATCTGGAGAAAATGCTCCAAAACCATTACTTGCAAATGCACCTGCTTTAGTATTGTCAATGGCAAAACCTACTTTTCCGGAAAGAATGTAAAATAAGGTTCCTGCTGCTGCTATAGCACCAACGCATTGTGCTGCGATATAAGGCAATAAGTCTTTTGCAGAGAAGCGACCACCAGCCCATAATCCAACAGAAACAGCAGGATTAAAATGCCCACCAGAAATGTGTCCAACAGCATACGCCATTGTTAAAACGGTAAGTCCAAATGCTAAGGATACTCCAGCAAATCCAATTCCTAGTCCTGGATATCCAGCAGCAAATAAAGCGCTACCACAACCTCCAAATACCAACCAATACGTTCCAAAAAATTCAGCAAATAGTTTTTTCATAAAGTTTATTTTAGTTAGAAATCAGGAACAAATGTAGCTCCTACTATAGCTAAAGTAGTAAAATAGCTATTTGATTTTTTACTAGAAATATATAGTTATGAGCATTTACTTGTTAATTACTTTTGTGGTAATTAAAATTTATTCTTTTTTCTGACGGTAGAATTTTGTCAAATAATACACATTGACTCCCAAAATGAAAGCATTTGTTATAATTACTGGCCATGAAGTAGCCAACATAAAACCATATAGAATAAAAAACAAGGCTCCGATTGAGTTGATGATTCGTAAGGTGTTGATGTTTTTCATTAGAAATGAAATCATCAATATTACGGATGCTAAATATCCTATCCAATCAGTTAAAGTTATATCAAACATTATAAGTTGTCTTTTTAAATGAGGCGCAAATGTAATCTATAGTTGCTAAATGTTTACCGTTTACCTTATTTTTTTAAAACAATCCTTCTAGTGTTTTAGCTTTAATCCCGATTTTTTGGTAATCAAAGTGCAATTTGTTTTGTAAAAGAGAGGCATATACACTTCTGAAATCGGTTTCAAAGATTAAGTCGCCATTGTCTAGGTTAGATAAGTTTGGATTGCTTCCAATAATTTTACCTTTGTTGTTTCCTCCTATAATGAACATAGGTGCTGCAGTTCCATGATCGGTTCCGTTACCATTATCATGTACTCTTCTTCCGAATTCGGAGAAAACAACTAGTGTAACATTTTGAAGTAATTGTCCCTTTTTCAAATCTTGGTAAAAACTAAAAACGGCGTCGTTCAATTCGGATAATTTATTATTGTGGATTCCCAATTGGTTATCGTGTGTATCAAAACCTCCCAATGAGGTGTAATACACTTTTGAATTCAGATTGCCTTTAATTAATCGCGCAATCCATTCCATGTTTTTAGACAAGCCACTTTTTGGATAAGTAATTTCCGAGGTTGATTTGGCCAATGCTTTTTGAATTTCATCGGCTCCTTCCGAAACCGAATTGGCAATTTTTCGAACAAAATCTAATTGCGGATTATCAGACAAAGTGGCGACTTCATCAGAATCAGATTTGACTTTGAAACGATTGGGATCTTTTACCGTTATAAAGTTAGGCTCGATCCCTTTTAAGGCTAAATTATCGATGGTGTCTAAATTAATTCCGGCTGTAGGTTGGTGGTTTTTACACTGTAAATCAAGGTAACGACCAAGCCAGCCTTCATTTATATAGTTGGAAGAATCGGTAGCCGTTTGCCAAATTTCCTGACTTCTGAAATGAGAGCGATTAGGTTCTGGATAGCCTACATTTTGAATCACACTTAAATCGCCATTTTGTTGTATAGCTGCAAAATCTTTTAAGGCAGGATGAAATGCCATTCCGTTGTTTTTACCAATGACACTATCTTTTGACAAACTAATTTTGGGACGGTATTCATAATATAGCGGATTGTCGTACGGAACAAACGTATTCAAACCGTCATTTCCTCCATTAAGTTGGATAAAAACAACACATTGTTCACCCGTAATCAACTGCGTTTGCGAGCCAAAAGCATGTAAAAATTCAGGTAAAACCAACAGTCCACCGGTGAAAGTTCCTGTTAATGATAAAAAGTTTCTTCTGTTCATTTTCTTATTTTTTAAGTCACTGACAAATTGAATTTTAGATCAATTGATATTCGGGTGTTTTGGTGATAAAATTGAACAATCGCAAAACGGTTTGATTGGCATTTTCACTTTTGGCATCAAAGTCATATTTTAATAATTCCTCCATATCTTTTTGCATGGTATCATCGACACGAAAAAGCAATCTTTCAGATAATTGGGCAATGATTTTTTTATTATTTCCATTAGAATCAAAAGCGACTGACACTTTTATTTTTTCGAATGTCACTTCCGATTGATCGGTAGTTTCATCGGGAATAGCATTGAACGTTTTTCTGGAAATGGTTCTGCCACTGCACAATAAATCAGACACGTTATTACGTTGCAGATAGATTTGAGAGCTCAACCATGAATTTCCTCCATCCCAACCTTTAACATTAGGCTGATTAAATAAATCCATTCCCTGTTGTTTTGTAAAAAAAGAAATCATGATAGTTGGAATGTTCGGAATTTGCAATTCGTCTGCTAACTGAATTAAGTACACTAAGGGATCTTTTATTTTATTTCCGGCATTTTCTTTTGGATATTCTTCGGTAAAAATTTTTAGTAAAAAAGGCTCGATTTCAAAATTTACCTTTCTCAAATAATCACCATAATAGGTAACCAATGTTTCGGATGGTGTATCATAAATAAACCACTTTAAAATTTTCCTAGTGATTAAATAGGGAATGTTTTTTTGTTCAAAAATGATATCGACTAAATCGTCTGCCTTGAAATTTCCCGTTTTGCCAAAATACACCTTGTCGCTATTGTCTTCAAAAATGCGTCGGTATTGCGCATCTATTTCACCTAACCCTAATCCGGCAAGGGCTTTGGCACCGTTTTTAATGTCGTCTTCGGTATAGTTTCCAATTCCGAGTGTGAACAATTCGAGTAGTTCGCGACTCAAATTCTCATTGATTTTATCTTTTTTGTTGTCTATATTGTCTAAGTAACGTACCATCGCATTGGTTTGAATCATCACTTTGGTTAACTGTTTGAAATTACTGAAAGCATTTTCCCGTATCAAATAATTTTGCTGATAGATCCAATAACTCGATTTGACTTTTTGAAGGGTAGTAACGAAGTGATTGTGCCAAAAGCAAACCATTTTTTCTCGAAGTGGCATTTCTTCTTTTTGTATTCGGTCAATCCACCATGATTTGAGTTCAACGCCTTTTTTAATTTGTTCTCTGAGGAATTTCTTCTGTTCATCACTGTCTGCATTTTTAATGGATTGTCGCAACGCTCTTAACTCGGAAATGGTTTTGGGTTCCTCTTTTAAAAATTCGGGTATATCATTTGAGAATTTGGCTTGTATGGATTTTTGGACAAAGTTTTTAATTCCGTTTTTTTCGATTTCGGAGGCTTGTTTGCCCGAAAATCCCAATCGAAGTGACCAAAGATGACCTTTATTCATGATGATAAATTTGCTGAAAATTTAGACTTTATTTAACAGTAATGGTTTAAAATAAAATTAGAAATATGCAGTTATTGATTTAATCATCAACCACCATTTCACTATTAAATGAAGCAACTGTTCTTACTAACGTTATTGTCTTTTGTTTGTTGTAATAACGCAGATGGACCATTAACAAAAAATTATACTGCAAAACATCAGGAAGCTTTGACCTTTTGTAAGGAAAACAATTTCAATACCGATTATTATTTTCTAATTGATTTGAGTGTTCATCCAGGTAAGAATCGTTTTTTTATTTACGATTTTGCAACAAAAAAAATCATCGATGAAAACCTGGTAACTCATGGCAGTTGTGATCAATTGGATGAAAATCCAGCTAAATGGGAAAAGGCAAAATTCAGCAATGCGACCAACAGTCATTGTTCGATGAAGGGTAAGTTCAAAATTGGTAAACGGGATTACAGCAGTTGGGGAATTAATGTCAAATACTGGCTTCATGGTTTAGAAAAAACTAACAATAATGCGGTCAACAGAGTTGTTGTGTTGCATTCATGGGATGCGGTTTCAGATACAGAAGTATACCCAGAAGTGAGTCCGTTAAGTTGGGGTTGCCCTGCAGTTTCCAACGATTTCATGTCGCAATTGGATGCGAAATTAAAGTTGTCTAAAAAACCGGTTTTACTATGGATTATAGATTAGTTTTTTAAATAAGGTTTTTATTTATGATCATCTATTAAATCGCTCAAATGCAAGCGCAATGCTGTAACAGAAATACTAATTTCCCAGAAGGATATTCCCAAAGAAATCAATAAACTAAGCATACTGAATCCGAAAAGGTAAATGCCTGCCATTTGTAATTCTAAGAACAAAACCAACATTCCGAAAACAGAAAGAAACAAACACAAAACGCCGAAAAGCTGCATGTAGCGTATCAATGACAATCGTAAATTGAGGCTTTTAATTTGAAGTAAAATACTTTTACTTCGGTCTTGATCGTACGTTTTTTTTAAGCCGCGAACAATTTGAGCTATCGTCAAAAAGCGGTTGGTGTACGCTAGAAGTATCAGGGAAGTCGCCGAAAAAAGCAGCGCCGGAGTTTCGATGTGTAGTGTCATTTTTTTTAGATTATGATCAGGTTTTGTACTGTAACAAAAAACCCGCAAGTTGTTTTGCAGGTTTTATTTTTTTGATGCTAATTTTTTAATTTCATCCACAAATACGCATAATACAAAGCGTTCATTTTGGCTCTTTGTTCGTTGGTTGATGAACCTCCGTGTCCGCCTTCTGTGTTTTCGTAATAGTATATTTTGTAGCCCATGTCAATCATTTTGGCTGCCATTTTTCGTGCATGACCCGGATGCACACGATCGTCTCTGGTAGAAGTCATAAAAAACACTTCAGGATATTTAGCGTCTTTTTTAAGGTTTTGATACGGTGAATATTTTTTTATGTATTCCCATTCAGCCGGTACATCCGGATTACCGTATTCGCCCATCCAACTGGCACCTGCTAATAATTTATTGTAACGCTGCATATCTAATAATGGCACTTGACATACAACGGCATTGTACAAATCAGGTCTTTGGGTAAAAGCAACTCCCATCAATAATCCGCCATTGCTTCCGCCACGAATCCCTAAATTTTTACTGGATGTAATTTTTTTAGCAATTAGGTCTTCCGCTACAGCGTGAAAATCATTGTAAATGTTTTGTCTTTTCTCTTTCAATCCCGCTTGGTGCCACTTCGGACCAAATTCACCACCGCCGCGAATGTTTGCCAATACATAAACGCCTCCTTTTTCGAGCCAGGCCTGACCTGAAACACCCGAATAGGAAGGTAATTGTGATACTTCAAAACCACCATAGGCATTGAGCAGCGTTGGATTTTTACCATTCAAAACGGTATTCTTTGCCGATACCACAAAATAGGGTATCATTTCACCGTCTTTTGATCTGGCTTTAAATTGCTCGACTTTATATTTTGTAGCATCAAAATAAGCCGAAAGCGATTTTGCTTTTTTAATCGCGTTTGTTTTCGCATTTGACGTGTATAGCGAAGTCGGTGTTAGGAAATTCTCGAATGTAAAGAAGTAATCATCACTAAATTCGTCGGTGGCGCTTAATCCAATCGTGCCAAAATCGGGAGCGTTTACTTTTGTTTTTACCCACTGATTGTTGGTGTATGAGTAGGTGTATAGTTCATTTTTCACGTTGTTTAAGACGTCTACAAGTAAGTAGTTTTTGGTACTTCGTATTGTGGTTACACTGCTAAATGCATCGGGTTCGAAAAGCAGTTGGATTTCTTTTTTTCCTTTAATTAAAGAAGTAAAATTGGCACTAACCACAGCGCCCTGTTTGTATGTCACACCGTTGACTGTCCAGTCCGATTTTAAACTGATGATAAGTTGATTGTTTAAAATGTCGCTAATATAGGCATCTTCCGGAATTTGAAGTTCTGTTAGTCTGTCTTCTGCCATCACATATTTAACTGAAGAATAGAAAGTTTCCCCTTTTGCAACCATTAAATACGTTTTGTCTCCGTCGCGCATAGCGTAACCTGAATCGGAAACATCAGTGGCATCTCCTTCAAAAATAGTTCTCGCCTGACTTAAAGGAGTTCCTCTTTTCCAAATTTTTACTATTCTCGGATAACCTGAAGAGGTCATACTATTTCCTCCGAAATTGGTTCCAACTATTAAAGTGTTTGCATCAAGGTAATTAACGTCACTTTTTGCTTCAGGCAATTCAAATCCGCCAGCAACAAATGTTTTGGTTAAAGCATCAAATTCTTTTACAACAACGGCATCACCTCCACCTTTTGACAGGCTTACTAAAAACGTAGTGTAATGCGGGTAGAGTCCGGTTGCACCTTTAAAAACCCATTTCACATTGTCTTGTTTGCTTAACGCATCAATATCTAATATGGTTTCCCAAGTTGGTTTATCAGTGGTGTAACTCGCTTTAGCAGTACGACGCCAAATACCTCTTACATGTTCTTTGTCTTGCCAAAAATTGTAGATAAAATCGCCATAAATAGATGGATAAGCAATTCTGTCAGTGGCATTGATTATTGCTAAACTTTTGTTGTAAATATCTTGATACTCCTTTTGGTGCATGAGTATATTCAAGGAAGTTTTATTTTCTTTTTCTACAAATTCTAACGCTTTTTTACCATCTACTTCTTCGAGCCATTGGTAAGAATCTTCTTGCGCCATTACTGTAAATACATTGATGAATAGGAGCAAAGTAACTGGAATTAATTTTTTCATTACGATCGTTTTTAAGTATTTTATTTTTTTAGAAGTGTGGTAATTTTTGATTTCAACAGTTCGAATTCTTCTACGCTAAAACCAGAAGAGGCATATACAATGGTTCCGTTTTGATCGACCAGATAATTTCTCGGAATGTACTTCGTCGCAAAAAGATTGTAAATCGATTTTCCTTTATCAGCATAAATTGGCCAAGTAAATTTTTTCTTTGCAATGAATTTTGTTATTTCTTCCTGCGAATGATCTCTTCCAAAACTGACTACTACAAAATTAGGATTGTTTTTTAGTTTGTCCCAAATATCTTTTTGTACATATGGCATTTCTTGTAAGCAGGGTGCGCACCAAGTTGCAAAGAAATTGATAAGAACAACTTTACCTTTATAGTCGGAAAACGGAATTGTTTTTCCTTCTGCTGTAGTAAAAGAAAATTCAGGAACCTCTTGGTTTAATTTCACTAAGCTACTTTCCATATAATCTTCGGAAACCTGACAAAACCCATTAGAAAAAGAGATTAGGAAAACGAGAACAAGGAATTTTTTCATAGTCGAATTTTTTAAAAAAGAATTATCAAATATAGTTAAATGATTTTAGTCAATAAAAAAAACCTGCAAGTTTTAACTCACAGGTTTTCCATTATTTGTTGATTTGACAATTTATTTTATTAATTCAAAACTGCGCTTCACAAAAGCGGTTAGTTCTTCTCCTTTTAATAAACCTTGTGAAATTTTTGCCAAGTCTAATGCTTGTTTTACCAATCCTTCCTGAACTGATTTGTCTTCGGTGTTTAGAATGGTCGTTGCCAAATCGGAGTTCGTATTCACTGTTAAGTTGTACATTTCTGGGAAATTCCCCATACCAAACATTCCCCCGCCGCCAGTCTGACTCATTTCTTTCATTCGTCGCATGAATTCGGGTTGTGTAATGATGAAAGGTGCAGCAGTACTATCCATAGGTTCTAACTGAACAGAATAACTTGTTTTCGGAACCAATTCTTCTAAAACCACTTTCAATTTTGAAGCTTCTTCTTCTGATAATTTAGAAATTTGAGTGTCTTCTTTTTGGATTAATTTATCGATATGATCCGAATCCACTCTAACGAAAGTTAGATTGTCATTATCCGATTCTAATTTCTGAATCAAATG
Organism: Flavobacteriales bacterium; assembly: GCA_031387085.1. Classification (GTDB taxonomy): domain Bacteria; phylum Bacteroidota; class Bacteroidia; order Flavobacteriales; family Flavobacteriaceae; genus Flavobacterium. The sequence continues at coordinate 11,551 of JANNCY010000012.1, forward strand.
CGAAACAATCGGACTGTCTAACAATACAACCTGATAGCCTTTTTCTTTTGCAATTTCGATGTAACCGTGTTGTGTTTCTTTATTGGAAGCATATAAAACCACTACTTTTCCGTTTTTATCGGTTTGATTTTCTTTGATGGCTTCTTTTAATTCGTCAAGAAGATAATAGGTATCATCAACCGTTGGATACAAAACAAAATCGCCTGCTTTTTCATAGAATTTAGGTTCTGAAAGCATTCCGTATTCTAAAACGATTTTAATGTCGTTCCATTTTTTCTCAAAATCATCGCGGTTTTCAGCGAATAGGGATTTCAATTTATCAGCGACTTTACGAGTGATGTAGTTGGAGATTTTTTTCACATTTCCATCTGCCTGAAGATACGAACGCGAAACATTTAATGGAATATCAGGTGAATCAATAACACCGCGCAACATGCCTAAAAACTCAGGAACAATTCCTTCCACATTATCGGTTACATAGACTTGATTTTGGTACAACTGAATTTTATCTTTTTGCATTTGCATATCCGAAGTCATTTTCGGGAAGTATAAAATTCCGGTCAAATTAAACGGATAATCCACATTTAAATGAATGTTGAAAAGTGGCTCTTCAAATTGCATTGGATACAATTCGCGGTAGAAGTTTTTGTAATCATCATCGGATAAATCGACCGGTTGTTTGGTCCAAGCCGGATTTGGATTGTTGATGATATTATCAACTTCTACTTCAATAAATGGCTCTTCTTTATTTTCGATATCGACCGATTCGCCTTTTTTAGCTTCGCTCAGTTCGCCTGCGGCTTGGGTCTGCTCTATTTTTTCTTTACGGGTTCCGAATTTTATCGGAATAGGCATGAATTTATTATACTTATTCAGTAATTCTTTAATTTTATACTCTTCTAAAAACTCTAATGAATCTTCGGCAATGTGAAGAATGATTTCAGTTCCTCGATTTGTTTTATCGTGAGGTTCTAAAGTAAACTCTGGACTACCATCACAAATCCAATGTGCTGCAGGTTCGTTTTTAAAAGATTTGGTTATGATTTCTACTTTTTCGGCCACCATAAAAGCCGAATAAAATCCGAGTCCAAAATGACCAATAATTCCCGAATCTTTAGACGTGTCTTTGTATTTTTCTAAAAATTCTTCCGCTCCGGAAAAAGCAATTTGGTTGATGTATTTCTCAACTTCATCGGAAGTCATACCGAGACCTTGATCAATGATGTACAGTTTTTTTGCTTCTTTATCAATTTTTACTTCTAGAATTGGATTTCCGTATTCTACTTTGGCTTCTCCAATACTGGTTAGATGTTTGAGTTTTAAAGTAGCATCTGTACCGTTTGAAATCAATTCTCGCAAGAAAATTTCGTGATCACTATACAAGAATTTTTTGATTAAGGGAAAGATGTTTTCTACCGAAACATTAATTTTTCCTGTTGACATATAATTGAATTTTAATTAAACATATTTTGTTGTCCTGCTTGTCAAATAGAATACCAATTTCAATGCATCTGACAAATTGACCGAGTAAGAATTGTATAAAAAATTAATGAAATTTTATAATTCTATTGCAATAAATGAATTTAAATTTGTAGTACTGAACATATAAAAAAATAAAGATGAAAAAAAGTATTACACTATTGCTATTGACAGTATTTTTTATTGGATGTAAACCAAAAGAACAGGTGACCAATACTAGGGTTGATAACAAAACGGAAAGGATTATAAAAGGAAATTGGACGATAGCATCGGTAAATTATCCTGGCTCTGACTACATTAAAGTAACGTCATTTGAAATTGCAGATTCTAAGTGTTTTGTAGGAAGCAATTGGAAGTTTGTGTCCAATAACAATAAAGGTACAATGGAGTTAAGTAGTGCGACATGCCCTGTTTTTAGTTCTCCAATTACATGGTACATCAATAAGGATGGTAATTTTGTCATGAAAATATTGAACGAAACGAAAGCAAAAAAAGTTTCAGAAGGTTATGTTTTAAAAGTTGCCAACCAAACAGAAAGCTCATTTCAATTAATTGATAGAGTTAATGTTGGTGGAAAATTAGTAGATGTTGTATATCAATTCCAAAAAAAATAAATTAATTTAAAAATAAACAAATGAAAAAACTTACGATTTATGTAATAGTAATGGCCTTCACATTAGGTACCGTTTTAACGGGATGTGAAGCAGCAAAAAACACCAATAAAACGCAAAGAGGAGCAGCAATAGGAGCCGTAGCTGGTGGTGTATTAGGAGCTGTTATCGGAAACAATGTTGGAAAAGGTGGAAACGGTGCATTAGGAGCAATTCTTGGAGGTGTTGTTGGAGGTGTAGCCGGTGGTGTTATCGGAAATAAAATGGACAAACAAGCACGAGAAATTAAAACTGCTTTGCCAGGTGCTCAGGTAGAAAGAGTAGGAGAAGGTATTCGATTGGTTTTAGGTGAAAATGCAATCCGATTTGATACCAATAAAGCAATTTTAACTACTTCTGCAAAAGCGAATTTAGACAAGTTAATTCCGGTACTTAAAGAATATTCCGATACTGATATTATCATTTACGGATTTACGGATAACACTGGAACTGTAGTATACAATCAAACTTTATCGGAACAAAGAGCAGCATCTGTAAAAAGCTACTTGGCTACAAAAGGATTAAGTACTGCACGAATAAGCACAACGGGATTGGGTGTTAATGATCCGGTAGCAACCAATGATACAGCAGAAGGAAGAAGTGAAAACCGACGTGTAGAGTTTACCATTACTGCCAATGCAAAAATGGTAGAAGATGCTAAAAAAGAAGCGGGAAATTAAAACTATAAATTATGAAAATAAAAGGGATCAATAGTAGATTGTCCCATTAATGTTTGATAAATTTTTAATTCATTTTAAGAATAATGAGCTCAATATTGTATTGGGCTCATTCTTTTTATATTTAGTTTAATTATTCGACTCAAGAATTAATTTCTAAAGTGGGGTCATTAATAGTTTCTAAAGGCTATATAAATTGTTAATGTAATTAAAGCAAGTAAATGAAATATACTATCATTAAGTCAATACAAAAGAGAAAAAGGCATCAATTTGTTTAAAGATAATTGAAAGAAAATGATAAGTATGAAATTAATATTTTAAGAATATTATTTGGTAAAGTGTTTATTATTGTAACGTTTTATTTATTTTGATCATAGTAAATTCAAATGCATTTTAATGTTATTTTAATTCAGGAAAATACTTTTTTTTTGAATTTAGATTTGATAATAAAGATAAACCCCTTCGAAAAACGAAGGGGTTTGTTTTTTTGATATATATCTAGTTTGTTACAACTATCTTTTAATCACTCTTAATGTTTGTGTATTTTCACCTTGAGATACAATTATATTGTAAACTCCTGATGGATAGTTAGCACCTACTTGTAGGTTTTCTATATCTGACACTTCAACATTTCTGTTGTCAATTTGTTTTCCTAACATATCGTAAACTCTAATTTGAACTGTACTTTCTGATGATGTTTTAACATCTAACATAAAGTTTTCAGCAAATGGATTAGGGAAAGCAATTGCTTTGAATTCATTTGAAACAACTGGTGCAACTTTCGTTGCTCCTGGTGTAGTTACACTACATGGTGCTCCGTAAGGTCCGAATGTACCATCAATTTTAAGTGCTACTTCAACAGTATACGTTATTCCTGGTGCTAAACCTACAAATTCTGCTAATGTTACTTTGTTGATAAACTTAGTTACAGTTGCACTGTAAGCGGGTACAGCACTACTCAATCTAAATCTATATTCAGTAGCTCCCGCAACAATTACAGCTTCTAAGTTAGTAGTATAAGCTGTCGGTGTAGTTAAGCCACATTGAAGTGGTTTAATTGTAGTTGTTGGAAATGCAGGCGTAGAAATGTTACATCCAATACTATATGGTAAATAAGAACCATCTGTATTTCTTAACGCAACCTCTACAAGGTAAGTTGTACCAAATGCTCTAATTGGCGTTGGAACTTGACTAAAACTAAATCTGTTTAAAGATGAATCTACAATAGCATTTAAATTAGAAGTCAAATTCGTAACTCTAAATCTATATCCTGTTACACTTGCAGGTGCTGTACTATAAACATATTGCGTCATTGAGGTTACAGTAGTACCACATTGTGATCCTATTGTTGACGTTGGTGCAGGTGTTTTAACGATACATGGAAGACCAAATGGACCTGCATTAACTTGCACTTCTATTTGATAATTAGTTCCTAATGTAATTCCAGGGAAATTAGATAATGCAAATGAATTAACTGGTCTAACAATTAACTGTGAAGGTGCCATTGTATCTAGATTGGTTAATCTAAAAGTATAACTTGTAGCTCCAGTTACAGGAGGCGTGTTTATCGTTACATTCAATCCACTGATTGTAGCTCCACATGAAGCTCCTACAGTAAAGGTATTTACAGTAGGAACAGTAGAAACAATTGTTAAGTTCAACGTAGCTAAATTACAGCCTACTAAATTAGTAAGACCTATTTGATTTGTAGTATACGTAAATCCTGTTCCGTAAGGCAAAGGCCAAACATAAGAACCTACAGCTGTTGTAGTAACACTTCCTAATGTTGGTTGTGTTCCAGTTACTACCCAAGCACATGTTGTGTTGTTGAATGAAGCTGTTTGGTAACAAGCTAATCCAGTTGGTGCAGCAGGTTGTGTTCCTGTTACAACCCAAGCACATGTTGTATTATTGAATGAAGCAGTTTGGTAACACGCTAATGTTGGCATTGCTGGTTGTGTACCAGTTACTACCCAAGCACAAGTTGTATTGTTGAATGAAGCTGTTTGGTAACACGCTAATGTTGGTTGAACTGGCTGTGTTCCTGTTACAACCCAAGCACATGTTGTGTTGTTGAATGAAGCAGTTTGGTAACAAGCTAATCCTGTTGGAGCAGCTGGTTGTGTTCCTGTTACTACCCAAGCACATGTTGTGTTGTTGAATGAAGCTGTTTGGTAACAAGCTAATCCTGTTGGAGCAGCTGGTTGCGTTCCAGTTACAACCCAAGCACATGTTGTGTTGTTAAATGAAGCAGTTTGGTAACAAGCTAATCCTGTTGGAGCAGCTGGCTGCGTTCCTGTTACATCCCAAACACATGTTGTTCCGTTGAAACTAGCCGTTTGGTAACATGCTAATGTTGGCATTGCTGGTTGTGTTCCTGTTACAACCCAAGCACATGTTGTGTTGTTGAAAGAAGCAGTTTGGTAACAAGCTAATCCTGTTGGTGCAGCTGGTTGTGTTCCAGTTACATCCCACGCACATGTTGTGTTATTGAATGACCCTAATGTTTGATAACATGCTAATGTTGGTGGAGCTGGTTGTGTACCAGTTACTACCCATGCACATGATGTATTGTTAAATGAAGCTGTTTGGTAACATGCTAATGTTGGTGCAGTAGGTTGTGTACCAGTTACATCCCAAGCACAGGTTGTGTTATTGAATGACCCTAATGTTTGGTAACATGCTAAAGTTGGTGGAGCAGGTTGTGTTCCTGTTACATCCCAAACACAGGTTGTGTTGTTGAATGAAGCTGTTTGGTAACATGCTAATGTTGGCGCAGCTGGTTGTGTACCTGTTACATCCCAAACACAAGTTGTGTTGTTGAATGAAGCTGTTTGGTAACATGCTAATCCCGTTGGTGCAGCTGGTTGTGTTCCTGTTACTACCCAAGTACATGTAGCATTATTCAATGTAGCTGTTTGATAACAAGCAACTGTTGGTGGCGGTCCTGGGTTTGCACCTGCTCCAACATTAAAGCCACTTACAATATTTACAGGTGTAGTACATTGAGCACTAGTGCTTGTGATAGTTATGATATGATCACCAGCTATTAAACCTGTAATTGTAAATTGTCCAGATGCATTTAAAGTTGCACTTCCTGGTACAGAGTTATCTCTAAGATAATTTACAGTTAAAATAGTTGGAATTGGGTTCATTGTAATTGTAGCACTACCATTATTAGCCCCTAAACAAGTTTCAGGAACTGTAACAACAGTACCTGAAGTTGCGCATACTTCTGATACCCCATTCAAAGGCAAAGAGAAAGTAGCTGCAGAAGAATGTGACAAAGTAAGACCAGTACCTCCCGCTGGGTTAATAGTTGTGTATGCCGATAATGGTGTCTCTAAACCAAATGGAAACCAACTTACAATTGTGTTTGTAGAACCACTTGCATTAGTAGGCTGCAACCATAAATTTGCATTACTACTTGTAGTAAAAGGAACTGTATTGGTAAAGCGATATCTTCCAACTGTATAAGTACCTGGAAGAATGTCAATACCATTAGCACCAGACAAATTAGTCATAGTTGCTCTTAAATGACCAACTGGCGAAGCTCTATTGGTAGTACTTGATGGAAGTAAAGCATTTAATGCTGGACTTTTACTCCCTGCAATATAGGCCCAAGAACCACAACCTAGAGTTGTACATGGTGTACCGCCATTTAAAATCGCAGGAGCGTAATTAACCCCAAATGCTACTGAAGCTAATCTAACACCTTGTGCAGGTGCTACAACTGTCAGCAAAACATCCACTTCGAATGTCGTAGGTGTGGGGTTAGCACCATTAGCTAAACTAACGGTAAAATTTGTCTGTGCAAATCCTGTTAAGGAGAGCATAAATAAGCAAAGAAGGAAAAATTTCCGGCTTATAAGGGTAATAATCATTTTCATAAATTTAGATTTAAATTTGTTTTAATTAAGTAATATTATTCATTCTAATTTAAGCTCCTTCTTAGGGAGAAGTCTTTTAACTTTAGTCAAAAATAATTTATTTTTTTGAATAATTGTTTACTTTTTCGTTATTTTTTTTGTTACTATACTATGAACATATTTGTTTTTTATGAAATACTCTTTAAGTAAATGTTAAAATCAATGCCATATTTATAGTGACAATTTAAAATGGATATTGTGCAAATATTGAATTCGCAGCGTTGTTTTCAAAGAAAGGAGCATCTGAATTATCTACAGATCCATCACCATTTAAATCAGTGACTTGAACTCCAAATGCAGAACCATCAATAGCCACAGCTAAATCAGGTGCATCAGTATTATCTACCACTTCATCTTGATTAATATCACCAGAATAAAATCCGAAAACTCCACCTCCTAAATTTAACATATTATCTCCATAAGCTTGAGTTGCGGCTGTACTAAAATCATATGTTAATGGAATCTCACCAACTGTTTGAGCAGTTGCACTCCAAGTTTGAACCGCATTACTTGTTTTCACAGCTATATAAAACGAACCGCTAGGTGCTGTATTAAATTTACAAACTGCAGTACCATCTGTTTTTAATGTTGTGGATATCGAATAAGCCATTGCATATGGTGATGTTGCATTGTGTAATTCAACGGTAATATCTTCTACTTCATCTGACGGAAAATCACTATCTTGATTATTTTTAACCGATCTCATATTGTTAGAGCCGTCATAATACCCCTGAACAAATAATTTTAAATTAACTGTTGTAGATGGTTTATAGAAATAGATGTTGTCTAAATACATTTGATAATTTGGTCCAACATTTTGTTCGAATTTAAATCCGTATACATTAGTTAAATTTGCTCCTACAAACGAAGATAAATTTATATCTAAAGAATTCCATCCTGCTGCAAGAGGACCTGTATTATATTGTTGGTCTCCATTAGTCAATAGAAAAATAAATAAATTTGAAGTAGGCTGATTAAGATAAATGTCAACATGAAGTTTTGTCATTCCAGCTACGCTAAAACGAGTTGGCTCAGCACTAGTTACATAACCTAAATATCCTAAGTTATCAACTTTTAAACATGTATTTGTTCCATTTGGTATAGTCGATAAAGTAGTTCCTGCTGTCCATGATGCTCGTACCATAGAAAAACCTACAGGATCAGCATAAACAGAAGGAGAACCTGTAAACAAAGAAAATACATCAACAGCATCTCTTGCAGGCGGAATAGGTGAAGGACCGGGAGGTAAAAAAGTTACCACAAAATTAGTTGAAATTGTTCCTGCATCAAAAAGACCATCTGGTGCTTGATTAGCAGTAATAACAGATGTACCACCACCAATTATTTGAATTTGATTTCCACTTACAATTTGAGCAACGTTAGTATTACTACTAAAATAAGTGAAAGCTCCATTACTGTTAGAAGTTGGAGGCGTAATTGTAAAATTAGGTGCACCAGCTGGCTGAGTTGGTATTGAAAAATTACTAAGTATAGGTTCACTAGAACTTACATAGAAATAGATATTGTCTAGATAAATCTGAGTTGCAGGTCCCACATTTTGTTCAAATTTAAATCCATATATACTTGCTGGATTTGCACCTGGAAATGTAGTTGCAATTGTAAGATCTCTAGAATTCCATCCTGTATTAAGTTGTCCTGTATTGTATAATTGATCTCCATTCGAAAGTAGAAAAACAAATAAATTAGCTAATGGGGCATTAACGTAGATGTCTATATGAACTTTTGTCATTCCAACAACACTAAAATTAGCACCATCGGTTACATAACCTAAGAAACCTAAATTATCAATTTGCAAACAAGTATTTGTTCCATTTGGAATAGTAGTTAAACTAGTTGGGCCATTTGACCATGGGGCTCTTATTGCATTCACGGCATTAGCATATACAGGAGGAGTACCTGTAAACATAGAAACCACATTTGCTGGTGGTCTTGCAGGTGGAATTGGAGAAGGGCCTGGAGCAGGAAAAGTAGCTACAAATGTTGTAGAAATAGAACCTGCAACAAATGGTCCATCTGGTGCTTGATTTGCAGTAATAATTGATGAACCGCCACCAATTATTTGAATTTGATTTCCGTTAACAATTTGAGCAACATTGGTGTTACTACTAGTATAAGTGAAAGCACCATTACTAGGAGATGTTGGAGGTGTTATTGTGAAATTAGGTGCACCAACTGCTTGCGTTGGTATTGAAAAATTTGTAAGTAGTGGTTGATTGGCATCGAGATAAAAATAAATATTGTCTAGGAAAATTGTAGTCGGCACACCAATATTTTTTTCAAATTTTATTCCGTAAATGTTAGCTAAATTAGCTCCAGAATATGCAGTAGCTAATGGAATATCTAAAGAATTCCAACCCGCAACAAGTGGTCCAGTATTGTATAAATTATCATTAGGTGCTAAAAGTACAATAAACATGTTCGCTAAAGGAGCATTAAGATAAACATCAACATGAAGTTTTGACATTCCGACAGCACTAAAATTTGCACCATTAGTAATGTAACCTAAATATCCAAAATTATCCAATTGTAAACACGTATCTGTTCCGTTTGGTATTGCATTTAAAGTAGTTCCGGCTGTCCATGGTGCTCTTATTGCAGTAACTGCATTGGCATAAACCGTTGGTGTTCCTGTAAACATAGAAACTACATAATTAGGATCTCTTGCTGGAGGAATAGGAGATGCGTTTGGAGACACTACAAATAATGCTGAAGCTGTACCAGAACCGTATCCTCCATCTGCTGCTTGTGTAGCTACAATTGTAGAAGAACCAGCGCCGATTATTTGAATTTCATTACCATTAACAATTTGTGCAACATTAGTATTACTACTAGAGTAAGAAAATGCACCAGCGCTATTGGAAGTTGGAGGTGTTATTGTTAAATTAGGTGCACCAACTAATTGAGGAGCAATAGTAAATGTTCCCAATGTTGGAGGTTGAGTAGTAGCAGGTCTATACAAATAAACGTTAGTTATAAAAAGCGTAGTGTTATTTGGTCCAAAAGTAACAGGAACAATCCATTTCATGGCTGAAAAATCAACTCCTGTATAAGTACTTAAATCAATATCATAAGAATTCCATGAATTTTGAACTTTTGGGAAAGGAACTTCTAATTCTAATTGAGTTCCATTTATTGCTTCTATTTTTATTTTGAAAGAAACAAAATCAGGAGACCATACATCCATGTGTAAATGTGTCATTTGAGATGCAAAAAGCCCTGTTACGTTACTATTTGCTGAAATACCAGAATAACTGTGACCAGTGTATTTTTTTACAACACTATTATCAGCTAAAGTAACATCTCCTACGATAGTACTTCCGCCAAAACTGTCAAAAATAATGTTAGGTGGATTGGTGTATGCACTACCATACTGTGATTTCACATCCCAAGGATTCCTTGCTGGTGGAGTTGAAGGTCCGGCTGCTGGGGTTTGTGATTGTCCTAAAGAAATAGTCAATAGGAAAATAAATAATAAAAGTTTTTTCATGATTAATAGTTTTTATTGAAAATCAAACATACAAGAATATTTAATTAGTTAAATTAATTGGTAGTGTATAAAAACTATACAAAAAAACTAGTGGTTGTAAAATCTGACACAGCCTAATAATAATTGCATTTCAACAAATAATTCAGCTACTTTCCTCTACAAGTCACAATCTTATTAACTGAAATAAATTATTAATATGTTATGGTAATGTATAGTTAATTTTATTTTTTTTCCGCTACAACTAAAACAAAATTGTATATAAAAAGTACTTATATTGAAGTAAATATATCTAAAAGTAAAAATTAATGTAGTTTTCATAAATTTTATATTCCTATTTTATTGTACAAATTATTACATAATATTGTTATTTTTAAGTTATTTATTAATGATTTATTATTGCAAAAAAAAGTGTAATTAGTATTAAACAATACCAAAGTGTGGTTGAATGTTTTTAAATAATAGTAGAGACTATAGAAAAACTTAGATTAAATTTGAAATTAAAATCCAGTTGCTATGTTAAGCATTAAAAATATCGTTTTTTATTATGGCAAAGAAATCACTATCCAGAAAAGCAGTTTTTCTCTTAAAAAAGGCAAAATGTTAACCATTATTGGTGAAAGTGGTTGCGGAAAAAGCACTTTACTTCAACTCATTTATGGATTATATGATTTAGATGAAGGTCAGATTTTTTGGAAGAATAGTGAAGTATTAGGTCCGAAATACCATCTAATTCCAGGGATGGATTTCATGAAATATTTGGCGCAAGATTTTGATTTAATGCCTTATATTACAGTTGCTGAAAATGTAGGCAAGTATCTATCTAATGTTTTTCCAGAAGCTAAAAAAACCCGAATTGTTGAATTGCTCGAAATTGTTGAAATGACCGAATTCGCCAATGTAAAAGCCAAATATCTAAGTGGAGGACAAATGCAACGTATAGCAATTGCTAGAGTTTTAGCAGTAGAACCAGAGGTTTTATTGTTGGACGAACCTTTTAGTCATATCGATAATTTCAGAAAGAACAGTTTGCGCAGAAAACTTTTTTCTTATCTCAAAGAAAAACAAATCACAACCATTGTCGCTACGCATGATAGCACGGATGTTTTATCGTTTTCGGATGAAGTTGTAATTATGAAAAACGGAGCCATCATCGAAAAAGGAACTCCGAAATTTATCTATGAAAACCCAATCAATAAATATGTGGCTTCTCTTTTTGGAGATGTGAATGAACTCACTGTTGATGGTGAAACAGAATTCATATATCCACATCAATTTCAAGTGGTAGAAAAGTCAGCACTAAAAGTCACTGTTTCGAATTCGTATTTTCGAGGCAGTTATTATTTGATAGAAGGTACATATGAAAATGGTATTTTGTATTTTGAAAGTCAAAAAGAATATCCAATAGCATCCGTAATTTATCTTGAAAATAGAAGTTAATACCTTGTTTAATAAGTTTTTTCTGAAAGCCAAATTGATACACAAAATTTTATAATTTTATAAAAAAATCAGAATAATGAAAAGAAGCTACTTTGTATTGTTTTTTATAACACAATTGATGATTAGTCAAACCTGGGCACCTTTAACATCTATCCCTTCAAATGGAGGCGGACAAAGATTTGACGATGTGTTTTTTTTAAATGAAACTGTAGGTTGGGCTGCCAATGGCTATTTTGCAGCGGTTTATAAAACAATTGACGGTGGCGAAAACTGGACATTGCAAACCAATAATGGCATGTTAGGTAGTGCTCATTATTTTAGAAATATTGAATTCTTGAATAACGATATCGGTTTTTTAGGAACGCTAAACAATAAGTTTTATAAAACTATTGATGGAGGTACAACGTGGAATCAAATACTAAACATTTCTCCGAATCCACCTGCAATTTGTGGTTTAGATTGTGTCGGCACTTCCACCGTATACGGATGCGGCGCTTATTTTTCGCCAGCATATATTATTAAATCTACCGATAGTGGCGCTACTTGGCAATATACCGACATGAGTGCTTACGCCAATGCTTTGGTGGAAGTGTTATTTATAGATGAGAATATCGGATTTGCATCGGGAAAAAATGATACTGGTGCAGTGATTCTTAAAACAATTGATGGTGGAAATTCATGGACCACTTTATACAACGGAGCCATTCTAGGAGAATATGTATGGAAATTGCAAGTATTAACTGGAAATTCTAATGTAATTTTCGGATCGATTGAATCAGTAGCACCTAACTTTGGAAAGTTAGTAAAATCAATTAACGGCGGATTAAATTGGACGACAAAAAATTTCCCATTCGATGATGATGTACAAGCGGTTGGTTTTGTTACCGAAAATCATGGTTGGATGGGCGGACACGATACCGGTTTTTATGAAACAATTGATGGTGGAGATAATTGGACCAATACGAATGTAGGAAGTAATTTAAACCGAATTTTATTTATTAATGATAATTTGGCGTATGCTTGTGGGACTACGGTTTACAAAATGACAAATACTTTTGGTGTAAATGAATTTCAAGAACATGCTAGAATTCCATTAAATGTTCGCGTTTCCCCAAATCCAATAAAAGACAAATTAAATTTAGAAATCGATTTTAGAGGAACAGACCATTTGGTTCTCGAATTGTATACTATAGATGGGAAGTTAATTACCCAACTTAAATTAGACGTAATTGAAACGGCTGGAACCAAAAAGTATACCTTTGATTTTCCATATGAAAACGGAATGTACATCCTCAATTTGCACACCAATACAGGAAGACAATCCGTCAAAATAACAAAATAAAAATTTATAAAATCCCCATAATTAATAAAACTGCATATACAAAAAGCATAATCGCTACGACACTTTGAATCGTTTTTATGGTTGTTTTTTGTAGCAGTTTTGTTCCAAAATAGATCCCGATAAAAGCTGATAATGTAGCCATAACTAAAAGCTTAAAATCCAACACTTCATTTTGTTCTATGATTTGTGGAATATAGACCGACAATCGTGTTATATCAACTAAACAAGCAATTACAACTCCAGTTGCAATAAAAGCTTCTTTTGATAAATGAAGCCGAATCAAAAAAGCACTTCGTAATGCTCCTTGATGTCCCGACAATCCTCCAAAAAAACCACTTAGCACTCCGCCAATTGGTAAATATTTTTTGTCAAATTCAAGATTTTTGTATTTCGGAATGATATCTAAAAGGGCGAAAACGATCAATAAAAATCCGATTATTAATTTTATAGGCAGTAGTTGAAATGAATTTTCTCCTAATGTATATTCGAATAATGGTTTAGAAAACGCTAACGATTTTAATACTAAAGCACCTAAATAAGCAAACACTATAGCTGGAATTCCAAATTTTAAAACAGTGGTAATATTAGCCTTTCTTCCAAATAGGATACACTTCAAAATATTATTTGAAAAGTGAACAATCGAAGTCAGAATTATAGCAATTTCTATCGGAAAAAACAATCCAAAAACAGGAAGTAAAATCGTTCCCAATCCAAAACCAGAAAACAACGTTAATGTTGAACCGATAAGTGCAATCATGCAAATAATAAAATAATCCATCTTTACAATTATAATCTGACAAAGTAAATTAAAGTTTTCTGTAATTTTGTGTTTCACCATTGAAATTCTAAAATATAAGAATTTGATAAAAAACATGCATCAATGTAGTGTAATTTTTAAAAGATGCTTATTTTTGGTATTCCTTTTTACTAAAACGACAACTATGTACCATTCCAAAATATCAGGCTTAGGGTTTTATGTTCCCGATAATGTAGTAACCAATCACGATTTATCTAAAATAATGGATACCAGCGACGAATGGATTCAGGAACGCACCGGAATTAAAGAGCGGCGACACATTATACGAGGTGAAGATACAACTACAACAATGGGTGTGAAAGCTGCAAAAATTGCTATCGAACGTTCGAAAATCGCCAAAGAAGATATTGATTTTATTGTGTTCGCAACGATTTCGCCCGATTATTATTTTCCAGGTCCAGGAGTTGCTTTGCAGAAAGAATTAGAACTTAGAACTATAGGTGCGTTAGATATTCGAAATCAGTGTTCTGGATTTATATATGCTTTGTCAATTGCTGATCAATACATTAAAACCGGTATGTATAAAAACATTTTGGTAGTCGCATCCGAAGTGCAATCCTTAGGTTTAGACATGACCGATAGAGGAAGAGGTGTTTCTGTTATTTTTGGAGATGGTGCCGGAGCAGCGATGCTAAGCAGAGAAGATAATGTAACGAAAGGAATTCTTTCTACCCATTTACATTCGGAAGGAGAATATGCAAAAGAATTATCGGTTTTAGCCCCAGGAATGGGAGGAAGATGGGTCACCGATATTATTGCCGATAACAATCCGGATGACGAAAGTTATTTCCCCTATATGAATGGGCAGTTGGTTTTTAAAAATGCTGTGGTTCGTTTTAGCGAGGTAATTAACGAAGGATTACAAGCTAATAATTTAGAAGTTTCGGATATTGATTTGTTTATTCCACATCAGGCAAACCTTAGGATATCGCAATTTATTCAACAAAAGTTTAAGTTACGGGATGACCAAGTTTATAATAATATTCAAAAATACGGAAATACAACAGCCGCTTCTATTCCAATTGCTTTAACTGAAGCATGGGAATTAGGAAAAATTAAAGAAGGTGATATAGTTGTTTTAGCTGCTTTTGGTAGCGGATTCACCTGGGCAAGTGCCATCATTAAATGGTAAACAAAAAATCCCCGAAATTTTATTTCGGGGATTTTTTTTTTAGCATTAGGTCTAAACATTTTTTTGTTTGGGGCAAAAAGGGTGTTTATTTTTAAAGTAAATTTATTTATTCAATTACTTTCTTTATCTGAGTTCAAATATCAACATTTAATTCGATAAAATGCAAATAAAATCGATGAAATACATGTAATTTATATATTTTGATATAATAATCTTACAAATAATAATATTTATGAACAATTTTTATGCGAACAGCACGGCTGAAATTTTATAAAAACATTTTGTAATTTAATTCTATCTTTGCCATCTTAAAAAACTTCATAAAAATGTCACTACAACAAATCCTTATTCCTAGCATTACGAAAGCAATTCAAGAAGTGTTCGATGTTACTATCGAAAAAATTGAGTTTCAAGCCACAAGGAAAGATTTTGAAGGTGACATTACCATGGTGATTTTTCCCTTATTGAAAATTATCAAGGGAAATCCTGCTGAAATAGGTTCCAAAATAGGTAATTATTTAATCGAAAACGTAACTGAAGTAACCAAATTCAACGTCGTTGCCGGTTTCTTAAACATTGTAATTTCCGATTCGTATTATATCGATTTTTTTAATTCAATAGCTACTGATGAAAAATTTGGCTGTGTTCCGACAACTAATGAAGGAGCAATAATGGTCGAATATTCATCCCCAAATACTAACAAGCCATTGCATTTAGGTCACCTTCGTAATGTGCTATTAGGCTATTCTGTTGCCAAAATCATCAAAGCTTCCGGGAAGAAAGTCTACAAAACACAAATCATTAACGATCGTGGAATCCACATTTGCAAATCGATGTTGGCATGGCAGAAATTCGGAAACGGACAAACACCAATATCCACTGGTTTGAAAGGTGATAAGTTAGTTGGAAATTTTTATGTGGCTTTCGATAAAAAATACAAAGAAGAAATAGCCAGCTTAATGGCGCAAGGGAAAACCGAAGATGAAGCAAAAAAGCAAGCACCAATTATTGTAGAAGCACAACAAATGCTCCTCGATTGGGAAGCTGGAAAACCCGAAGTTATCGAACTTTGGAAAACGATGAACCAATGGGTTTACAACGGATTTGAACAAACCTACAAAACAGTGGGAGTCGATTTTGACAAAAATTACTACGAAAGCAATACTTATTTATTAGGAAAAGAAGTGGTGCAATTGGGATTGGAAAAAGGCATTTTCGAAAAAGATCCTGATGGTTCGGTATGGATTGACTTAACGCCAGATGGTTTGGATCGTAAAATCGTTTTGCGTTCTGATGGAACTGCCGTTTATATGACACAAGATATCGGAACTGCCATTCAACGTGTGAAAGATTTTCCAGATGTTGGTGGAATGGTATACACTGTTGGTAACGAACAAGATTACCACTTTAAAGTGTTGTTTTTAATTCTAAAAAAACTTGGTTTTGATTGGGCAAAAAACTTGTTCCATTTGTCGTACGGAATGGTAGAATTGCCTTTCGGAAAAATGAAATCGCGTGAAGGAACTGTCGTGGATGCCGATGATTTGATGGAAGAAATGACCACAACTGCACAATCCATTTCAGAAGAACTCGGAAAATTAGAAGGTTATTCTGCTGATGAAAAAGCAAAATTGTATACCACTATCGGACTCGGAGCGTTGAAATATTACATGCTGAAAGTAGATCCTAAAAAAGCAATGATGTTCAATCCGGAAGAATCTGTCGATTTTGCTGGAAATACAGGCCCTTTCATTCAATATACCTATGCTCGAATTCAATCAATTTTGCGTAAAGCCGATTTTGATTACCAAATTGTCATTCTGAACGATAGTGAAGAATCTTTGCATCCAAAAGAAAAAGAACTCATCAAACAAATCGAATTGTTCCCCGAAATAATTCAAAATGCGGCTCACAATCACAGTCCGGCCCTCGTTGCCAATTACACCTACGATTTGGTTAAAGAATACAACTCGTTTTATCAAACGGTTTCTATTCTTGGCGAAGAAAACCACGACAAAAAAGTGTTTCGTGTACAGCTGTCTAAAAAAGTTGCCAATACTATAAAACTGGCTTTTGATTTATTGGGAATTGAAGTTCCGGAACGAATGTAATTCTAAAAATTAAACCTAAAAAAGGCATTGGGAGTTCGCTGCAATGAATACGTATTGATTTGTTCAACGCTGTTCGTGTTTTGATTGACCCTGTAATTTTGATTGATAATGCTTTTCCAATTCAGCACATTTTGAACCGATAAACCCAAAACCAATTGCACCTTTTTAGTAATTTTGAAATTGTAACTTCCCGATACATTTACCTGAAAATAATCATCCAGATTTTCAGCGTTGGGCGAATTGTATTGAATTGATGAAGTACTCGAAGCTGGACTTGTAGTAAGCGGAATCGTATTTGGTTTCCCTGTAAACCACCGCGAACCAAGCGCTATCTTTAGTTTTTTATAATCATAAATTACCGCAGCTCCAATCGTGTGTTTGATTTCAAAATTATTCGGAAAAGTCGTTGGTGAAAAGCTGTCAAAAGTATAATCGTTGTCAGTATAGGAATAACTGATCCAAGTGATGAATTTTTTAAATTGCTTTTGAACCAAAAGCTCCGTTCCCAAAACCTTGTAATTGCCATTTATTTTTAATAACTCCAATTGGTTTTGAAAGCCCTGACTACTACTCGTAATTCCGGTTATTTTTTTATAAAAATTATCTAAGGAAACCAACCATTTCTTCGCCTTAAAAGTCAATCCAACCGAGATTTGTTGATTTTTAATAATCGGAATGTCTTCGTTATTGGATAACATCCAACGTCTTTTTTCAATACCTAAAAAGTCTTGTTGTAAATCGATGATTTGAGAAGTGGTTTGACTTTTTCGTTCTGCTAAAACTTCCAATTGAATCATTTTCGATAATGCATAATTGAGTTGCAATCTTGGTTCTAAAAGGAATGTATGAAATTGCTCGATGTAATTGCCTCGAAAGCCTAAATTGGTTTTTAGCTTGGTATTTTTTGAAGTGTATTCCATTTCTGCAATCAAAGCATGAATCCGCAGTACCTCTTTGATCTTTCTAGAAAAAGGCGGATTGTTGATTTGATCGTAATTTTGGATTCCAATTTCATTAAATTGGTAACCGTTATTGAATTGAAATAAGCCATTCAATTGATGACTGTTTTTGATACGCAAACCAGCATCTAAAATCGTATTTTCTTGATACAAGATTTGATTGTTTTCGATGGATTCATTTTCGGATGCTATCGTATAATACGAACCGTAAACATTGAATTCGGTTTGATTCTTTAGATTCCAATTGGTTTTTAAAGTGATATTTCCACCAATGGTTTGCTGTACTAAATCGCTTTCTTTTGTAACCGTGGAGATATTTTCGACTTTACTTTCGGTTAAATTCAATTTATTGTAAATGGTTATTCCATCTATATACAAGTCGCTTTTTGAATTTATTTTTAGATGGTACTGAGCGGTAAAATCATAAAAATAAAAATTCTCATCATTATAATAATCAATCAATTGATTGGTGTTAACATTTCGCACAACAGTGTTTTGAAAAATCCGATTGTAGTAACTTTTATAAGTAGGCGTATTGACAATATCGGTAAAAGCGCGACGACTGCTGATTTCAATATTCGATTTATTTGATGGTTTAAATTTGACATAAAAATCAGAATTAATCATATTCAATCCAATCGAGGCACTCTGCTCTTCGATATTTTGATTGTGAGTTGAAATATCAATTACACTCGAAACACTTTCACCATAGAATGGAGAACTTCCGTTTTTAAAAACTTTTATGGTATGCGCCAAATGTGGATTTAATGCTGAAATTAGTCCGAAAAAATGACTCGTTTGAAACAAACGAATGCCATTCCACAGAAATAAATTCTGATCGTGAGTGCCGCCACGGACATTGATATTTGATTGGGTTTCATCAACGCTGTTAATTCCCGGAATTTGTTTTATAGTTTCAAAAACATCGGGCTCTGTTAAGCCGGGAAGTAAACCAAATTTTTTAGGTTTTATTTCAAATGAACCGTCCTGTTTTTTGGTAATACCTTTGGTTAAATAGACTTGGGTAATCACTTCTTCCAATTCATTGATGATGGGTTTTAAAGTGAAAGAAGGACAATTTTCGGTATAAAGTTGTTGTGGTTTGATGGTAATTTTCTCGAAATTAACATGCGATATTTCGATGTCGTAAGGCAATCGTATTTGAAGTTCAAAATAGCCTTTTTCATTGCTGGTAAACGAATAATTTGTACCCACAATGTGAACTGTTGCCGATTCAATTGGCAGTTGTGTTTCGTTATCAATGAGATAACCACAAAAGGGTTTGTCAAGTTTTTTGTTGTTTAAAACAGAAATGAAATTGTCAGCAATAAACTTAAACTCTATTTTGGTTTTCTCCGAAATATAAGCCAACTTTTTCTTTAAAGTAAGTTTGTCATCGGGAGGAAGAAGTTTGAAAATGATAATTTCTTCTTCGATATAGTTGAAGTTCACTCGGTGTTTCAAAGCTAAATTATCTAAAATAGTTTTCAATAAAATAGCTTTGTCATTGTCTTGAGAATAAGAATTCAACACAAAGACAAAACAGAAAATCGAACAGAAAAATATCTTCTTAAGCATCACTTTGTTAGTTCCAGAGTATAGCTAGTCGCGTTAATTTTTGTGATTTTTAAATGATAAGTTGAGGCCAATATTTGTAAGGCAACGTCAATGTTGTCTGCCGGAATTTTACCAGAAAACAATTGTTGCGATTGAATACTTTTTGCTTCAATTGTAATGTTGTACTCCCGCTCGATTTCGGCAAAAACATCCGATAATTTTTCCTTTTCAAATGCCATTTGATGCATTGTCCAAAGAGGTTTTGTAATGGTTATGTTCTGTGCAATTATCTTTTGATTATTTTCAAATGCGATGGTTTGTCCTTTGGTAATAATTGCTTCCTGATTTTGATAGTTCACTTTTACACGACCTTCAAAACAAGTGACATCGAAACGATTGTTTCGAACTTTTACATTAAACTGTGTTCCCAATACCGATACATTTCCCAATTGGGTAATCACTTTAAATTGCTGTCCTTTGGCGACTTTAAAATAAGCTTCTCCTGTTAAACTCAAATTCCGGTTGTTATCCCAATTCCATTTTTTATATTGAATTTCAGAACCCGAATTCAAAACCACTTGGGAATGATCTGGCAATTCAAATAATGTTTGTTTTCCGTTTTCGGCAATTTGAATTTGTGCAGAAAAATTATGATTGGCAAAATATAATCCCAATCCAAGAATTAAAACAGCAGCAATTCTTACAAACCAATTGGTATGCAGGGCAATGGTTTTCGGCTTTTTCTTTTCGGTAGCCAGTATTTTGGATAGCGTTGCTTGTTCATCAAAATTGGAAGTCCCCAATTCCGATGAATAAAGTTTTATTTTATGGTACAAATGATAATCCGATTCCGATTGGAATTCAATCAATTCTTTCTCAGTCAGTTCATCATTCAACCATTTCGCTAATTTGTAATGCTCTTCCATTTTCAATTTATTACCTTTCTAAAACAAGCTGTTTTGTATTTACCCTACCTAAAATTGTCAAATTCTTTTCGTAATTCTACTAAAGCCAAATGAATACGTTTCTCGACAGCTTTAACACTAATGTTCAATTCTTCTGCAATTTCGGCGTATTTTTTTTCGTCAATGCGATGCATCAAAAAAGCGACGCGTTGGGTTTCATTCAAATTTTCGATAGCCGATAGCAATTTAGCTTTGAATTGTTTTTCTTCCAATAAAAACTCTGGAGTCTCATGGGTTGTATCCGAATGAGCATTGCTTTTTTGATAATTCAATTTTACTTTTTGATGTGCAATGACATTTAAAGATGCATTATTGGCAATCGTAAAAATATAAGATTTGGCTTTTTCAATCGGAACATCAACACAATTTTGCCAAAGTTTGATAAAGGTTTCTTGGGTAATATCTTCGGCATATTCTTCATTTCCGAATTTATAAATGAGATAATTCCGCAATGACTTGGCGTGATTTTTAAAAAAATCAGAAAAAATTATTTCCTTACACAAAATAGTATTTGTAGGGTTTCCCATTAGATATTTAGAATTTTTACACGTAAATATAAAAAAAAATAATGAATTAAAGTAGGGTATTTATTAATTACCATGTTTTAGTTTCAAATCAAATCTCATTAAAAATTAATAACACGAATCTAATAATCATTAAAATTGAATCACATGAAAAAATTAAGATTAATTCCATTTTTAGCCGTACTTTTTATGCTAAATGTTGCTTCAACGTGCAGCAATGAAGACAGTTCTCCTATTTCTGTAGATCCTACTCCAGTAATCAATACTGCCCAATCGGGAACATGGCGTGTCACTTTATTTAATGATTCAGGTACCGATGAAACCACTCATTTTGCGGGATACAATTTCACTTTTGGTTCAGCGAATGTTTTAACAGCATCTAACGGAACCAACACTTACACCGGAACTTGGTCGGTAACTTCCGATAATAGCGGCGATGATAGCCCGAGTAATGATTTGGATTTCAACATTGCTTTTTCTTCACCAGCAGATTTTACCGATTTGACGGAAGATTGGAATATTATTTCCTATACGACTACCAAAATTCAGTTAATCCACGTAAGTGGTGGCAATGGCGGTACAGATTATTTGACTTTTGAAAAAAATTAATTTCCCCTACTAATGTTTTTAAAGAACCATTCGACTATCGGATGGTTTTTTTATTTCCAATACTTTCCTACTTCAAATTCAAATGCTTAAATTTGCACTTCAATTTCAGAAATTCATACCATTATGTTCAATAATTTAAGCGAAAAGTTAGATAAAGCCTTTCATATTTTAAAAGGTCACGGAAAAATCACCGAAGTCAATGTTGCCGATACATTAAAAGAAGTACGTCGTGCTTTGTTGGATGCCGATGTTAACTTTAAAATTGCTAAAGATTTTACGACTGCTGTTAAAGAAAAAGCGATTGGTCAAAATGTATTAACGACGTTGGAACCTGGACAGTTATTGGTAAAATTAGTCAAAGATGAATTGACAGAATTGATGGGTGGCGATGCTGCTGGAATCAACCTTTCGGGAAATCCAACAGTAATTTTAATGTCGGGTTTACAAGGTTCTGGTAAAACGACTTTCTCTGGAAAATTAGCCAATTATCTAAAAACAAAAAAGAATAAAAAACCACTTTTGGTGGCGTGTGATATTTACCGTCCTGCGGCGATCAATCAGTTGCATGTGGTGGGAGATCAAGTAGGAGTAGAGGTGTATTCCGAACCAGAGAATAAAAATCCGGTTTCGATTTCACAAAATGCTATCACGTATGCCAAAGCGAACGGATTCAATGTGGTGATTGTCGATACTGCTGGTCGTTTGGCAGTGGATGAAGAAATGATGAACGAAATTGCCAATGTTCACAAAGCGATTCAACCACAAGAAACCTTGTTTGTTGTGGATGCGATGACGGGACAAGATGCGGTAAATACTGCAAAAGCATTCAACGATATATTGAATTTCGACGGCGTTATATTAACCAAATTAGATGGTGATACTAGAGGTGGAGCTGCTATTTCGATTAAATCAGTTGTAGATAAACCAATTAAATTTATTGGTACTGGAGAAAAAATGGATGCGATTGATGTGTTCTATCCTTCACGTATGGCAGAACGTATCCTCGGAATGGGAGATGTGGTGTCGCTTGTTGAAAGAGCACAAGAGCAATACAACGAAGAAGAAGCGCGAAAACTCCAAAAGAAAATTGCTAAAAATGAATTCGGTTTTGATGACTTCTTGGCACAAATCCAGCAGATTAAAAAAATGGGAAGCATGAAAGACCTTGTCGGAATGATTCCTGGTGCCGGAAAAGCAATGAAAGATGTCGAAATCGAAGACGATGCTTTCAAACATATTGAAGCCATCATTCATTCTATGACACCAAAAGAAAGAAGCAAGCCATCGTTGATTGATATGAAAAGAAAAACCCGAATTGCTAAAGGTTCTGGGCGAAAAATTGAGGAAGTAAATCAGTTGATGAAGCAGTTTGAGCAAATGAGCAAGATGATGAAAATGATGCAAGGCCCGGGCGGAAAAAACATGATGAAAATGATGGGCGGAATGAAAGGAATGAGCTAAATAATCAGTCAAAAGTCGAAAGTCTTAAAGTCAAAAAGACTTTCGACTTTCGACTTTCAACTTTAAGACAATAAAAACAATGCAACTACTAGACGGAAAAAAAATATCGGAAGACATCAAAAACGAAATCGCAGCCGAAGTCCAAAAAATGAAAGACAATGGTGAGAAAGTTCCCCATTTGGCTGCCGTAATTGTCGGAAGTGACGGTGCGAGTTTGACGTATGTTGGTAGTAAAGTGAAAGCGTGCGAACGCGTTGGTTTCGAATCGACTTTGATTCAAATGCCAAACACCACTTCGGAAACGGAATTGCTTAAAAAAATCAAAGAACTCAACGAGAACGATAACATCGATGGGTATATTGTGCAATTGCCGTTGCCCAAACAAATCGACACTCAAGAAGTCTTAATGGCAATTGATCCTAGTAAAGATGTAGATGGTTTTCATCCCGAGAATTTTGGAAAAATGGCATTGGATATGACGACTTTTATTCCGGCAACTCCTTTCGGAATACTAGAACTTTTAGAACGTTATAAAGTACAAACCGAAGGAAAGCATACTGTTGTGATTGGAAGAAGTCACATCGTTGGACGACCAATGAGTATTTTGATGGGAAGAAAAGGTTTTCCCGGAAATTCTACGGTGACTTTAACCCACAGCCATACCAAAAATATTGCTCAAATCACTACGCAAGCCGATATTATCATTACAGCATTGGGCGTTCCTAATTATTTAAAAGCCGAAATGATAAAAGACGATGCCGTAGTTATCGATGTTGGAATTACACGTGTTGCCGATGATACTACCGAAAAAGGTTACCGAATTACAGGTGATGTCGACTTTGAAAATGTTTCTAAAAAAGCCTCGTTTATTACGCCAGTTCCAGGTGGAGTTGGTCCGATGACCATTGCGATGTTATTGAAAAATACACTTTTAGCAAGAGAACAAAAACGTTTAAAAAATAAATAGTATAGCATCTAATGCGTCTTTCCCGCGAAGGCGGGAATCCATTTTTTGGCGCATGGATTCTCGCCTTCGCGGGAAAGACGCAGTAGTATAACTCCTATTTTTAATAAATCCATAATCAAAAATAAATAGTTTTATAAATGAAAACTGTAGTTGCTACAAAAGAACAATTGCATGTTGTTAGGGAATTAGCGGAAATAATCTGGCCAGTTGCTTACGGAAAAATTATTTCTCCAGAACAGATTGACTATATGATGGACATGATGTACAGCATCGATTCGTTAGAAAACCAACTTCAAGATAACAGAATATTTTTACTGGCAGAAGAAGATAATCGCTTTGTTGGATTTGCTTCTTATGAATTGAATTGTGATACTTCCAATACAACAAAAATTCACAAATTGTACGTATTGCCCGAAACACAAGGCAAAGGAATTGGAAGAAAATTGATTGATTTCATTTCAGATATCGCATTAGCGAATCAAAATCCAACATTAATTCTCACTGTAAACAAGTACAACAAAGCTAAAGAGTTTTACCTAAAAAACGGATTTGAAATTACAGAGGAAGCTGTTTTTGATATCGGAAATGGCTATGTGATGGATGATTATATTATGGAGAAGAAATTATAAAAAAAAAATTCCAACCTCGTTTTTTTGGAACAAGATTGAAATTTTTTGTTTTAAGGATAATGGTATTTATCGTTTGATCACTTTTGTTGTAAAGCTTTCAGTTTCTGTAGTTATTGTCACAAAATACATTCCGCTTGATTGATTGCTCATATTTAAAATATCGGTTTGCAATCCGCTTGATTTATCTAATTTTGTTTGAGAAATCACTTGTCCTTGAATGTTGGTTAATCGCAGTACAACATTCGAAGAATTTTCTAAAGTGTAATTAATATTTACAATGTCGTTTGTTGGATTAGGATATACCGAAACCTTCATACTATCGGCGTTTAGTTCGACAGTTTCTAGCGCAGAAGTCGGACAATTTACAGTTTGTAATGTATTGTAAGAGAAAACAAATGTCCCTATTCCCAATGCGCCTTCTAAATTTCTACCTGTTGATGATAGCGATAACGAAGTGTCTAACATCAATGAATGCGCATCCCCAGCCGAAATATTGAGCCAGTTAGTCGCTGTTCCAATTTGATTTAAAACATTAACTGCTACATAATTTCCAAGTCCTAATTGTCCACTTGTATTAAATCCACCTGACCAAAGTGTACTGTCATTTTTAATGGCTAATGAAAAGGAGTTTCCTGCCGAAATTGCGATGTATAAGTTTACAGTTCCAGCACTTGTAAAACTAATAGGAATAGGCACATTAGAAGCAGTATTGGTTCCATCACACAATTGTCCGTTGCTGTTATTCCCAAATGTATATAAGATGTTATTGGTATTTAATGCCATACTGTGATCAAATCCAGCGGAAACCAATGACCAGTTGTTTGAAGTACCTATTTGTATTGGTAATAAACTTGACGTATTGTTTCCGTTGCCAAATTGTCCAGAAGTATTATTTCCCCAAGCAAACATAAATCCAAATGAATCTACTGCTAATGAATGTTGATTTCCTGCATCAATCTGAACCCAGTTTGTAGCGATTCCAACTTGAACAGGCAAATTTTGGTTTACTATATTATTTAATCCCAATTGGCCTACTGAATTTAAACCCCAAGACCAAAGTGTTCCGGTAGTTTTTGTTGCCAAACTAAATCGGTTTCCGGCAGAAACTTTTTGCCAGTCGGTTGCTGTACCAATTTGAGTAACTGTCCATGTTGCCGAGTTAAAAGCGCCATTTCCTAGTGCACCAAATTGTCCATCACCCCAAGCCCATAAAGTTCCGTTTGTTTTTACAGCCAAAGCGTGAACAGCTCCAGCAGAAACGGTGGCCCAATCGTTGGCAGTTCCGATTTGAACTGGTAAATTTTGATCGGGAGTAACCCCGTTTAGACCTAATTTATTTCCGTTGGATCCCCAACCCCATAAAGTTCCATCGGTTTTGATGGCTAGTGAAAAATTGGTTCCGGCAGAAATGACACGCCAACAGCCTACAGCACCTTGTGAAAATGCATTTGCTGAAAATAATACAGTAATAACGAGTAATTGTAATTTTGATTTCATGATAAATAGTTTTTAAATTGTTTATACTATTATATCAATCAAGTTTAAAATTTGTTACCCATAAAACAAAAATAGTTATTTAACTTTCTTAAAAGGTTGTAATTTCCAATAGGTTAAACTACGCCAAAGCCACTCAAGCGGTCCAAAATTAAAATGTTTTAGCCATATTGGACTCAGAATTAATTGTAAAATCCAAATCGCAAAAGCAACGTAATAGATTTGATAAAATTCGAATACGCCATAGTAATTCAATCCGTAACCAAAGAAGAACAATGTGCAAATAACAGAGTGCATGATGTAATTGGTAAAAGCCATTTGACCTACTGCTTCGAGGCGTCGGGAAAGTCCCTTCATCAGTTTTGATTTATACAATAAAATGAGTGCTGCAGCGTGCGCCATTACTAATAAAATACGTTGAAATGGATAAATTAATCCAACCCAATCTATAGAAACTTCCTCCATTCTTTTGAGGTTTGCCTCTAATGTAGAATACGTAACATAACCATAATAAGTACTGTATATTACTAATGGGAGACCAATACCATAGCCAATCAGCATTACTTTTCGGTAGTTATCATTCGACCAACTTCCGGTAAGGAATCCCCATTTATATAAAGCAAATCCAAGTAACATTAGTGCAATACAATCCCAAATTGCGAAAAGCATGAATTTGGTTTGACCGTCAAAAGCCAATGGTCGTAGATAATTGGCTACGGTTGCGTAATCCGACTTCATTTTTTTAGTATTTTCTTTTGCATCTTCACGGTTTGGAATCATGGTTTTTTCTACTTCCCTCCAAGTGATTAATGCTTTGTTTTGCGTCACAGTCAGAGATTTGTTTTCGCTTTGCGCTTTTTTCGCTTCCACATAATCGATGCGCTTTTCACGTAACCCTTGATAAAAATAGGTGTTGGCGCCAAAATCTAAGAGTGCGACCAAAGGGATAGCCAGTATTAGGTATTTTGGATTTACGTTGCGAAATAAATATACAATCATTCCACAAACCGCATAGAGGTATAGAATATCACCAATCCACAAAATTAAATGCGCATGAATTAATCCAAATAACAATAGCCAAAACATACGACGATAAAATAAGCCATGAACGGAGAGACCATTTTTTACTTTTTTGCCAATAAAAAGCAATATACCTGCGCCAAAAATAATACTGAACATGGCTCTCATTTTACCTTCAAATAAAACCGCAATACAATTGCTAACCCAAAAGTTAATATTGGTAGGATCGTTTTTATAGATTTCAGAAGAATAATTGGCCATCGAGAAACCAGGGATATTCATTAATAAAATTCCCAAAAGAGCAATACCACGTAAGGCGTCAATAAGTTTAATTCGTTGGTCATCGGTAACCGGAGTATCAATAGTAGAATTTAATTTCATGTTTAAATTTATTAGGATTAGTAATACGATATTCTGCTTGATTTTAACATGCTTCTTCTCTCAAAAATATAAAAAAAACAATTGATTTTCAACAAATTAATTTTAAATAAAAATCCCAACCTTTCGATTGGGATTTATAATTATAAGCCATTTCGTTTAATAATTGAAAATTTCTTCTAAAGTAACTTCTTGAATATCACCTAATTTTTTAAGTGCCTCGAAGTCTAAATTCTCTTTCTTACCAATAATCGCGGTGTTGTATTTTTTAGGTTTTACTTCTTTATTGAAAAAGTCGTTTGTGCCTTCTAAAGTAAGGTTTTGAATTC
This sequence comes from Flavobacteriales bacterium, assembly GCA_031387085.1. Lineage (GTDB taxonomy): Bacteria > Bacteroidota > Bacteroidia > Flavobacteriales > Flavobacteriaceae > Flavobacterium. The sequence goes on from JANNCY010000012.1 coordinate 39,525, forward strand.
TCGCATACGTATCTTTTCGAATGTCATAGTCAAATCCGAGTTTTTTCAAATTCAGTTGGGTAAAGAAGATATTTGTTTTGATAATTCTTGTCGATGCAATTTGTTTTAAACTAGACTCTTTGGCGTTGTTAAATTGTTTTTCAATTTTTGGCATGTCAGACAATAATGTCGAAATAGCGTCGACAGCTTGTGGTAATTTGTTGGCTTGTGTTCCGATAGATACGGTCATGTAATCGTTTAGATTTTTATCCGTTGCCATTCCGTAAGAAGCATTTGCAGAATACGCCAGCGATTTGGATTCTCTGATTTCCTGAAAAACAATAGACGACAATCCAGAACCAAAATAGTTATTAAAAACACTGGCTATTCCTCCTAAATTCGGATTGTAATTGGAGCCTCTTGCTACTCTGTTCATTTCGGTTTGCACCATATCATAATTAGCAAAATACACTTTATTCGACGTTTCTTGTTCTATATATTGTTTTGGAGCTGGAATTGCTTTATTTGCAGCTAAATTGTGGTTTTGCTCCAAAGAAGGAATTATAGCATCTAAATCAGTTCCGTAAAAGAAAATCTGGTGCTCATAACTGGTTAGTTCTTTTACCAAATCTGCCAGTTTAGTTATGTCCATTTCTTTTAATTCTTTTTCAGATAGGATGTCCCTAAAGCGAGAATCTTTACCGTATTTGGCATAATTTGATAGCGCACCCATGATGTTTTCTTTACGTTTTTTTGCATTGGCTCTGTTGTTCAGCGTAGTTGTTACTTGTGTGTCATAAACGGTTTGATCTGGTTTTACGTTTTTGAGTAAATTCTCTAATAATGCAATTCCTTTAGGAAGATTATTTTCTAAGCCCGATAAAGTAATGGTGGTTCTATCATTTCCTACATTCACAGCATAGGAAATTCCGATTTTGTAAAACGCTGTTTTGAAATCTTCCGGAGTCATTTTATCGGTTCCCCAATATTCTAACATACCAATTGCTAATGCTGTTTTTTTGTTATGATCAGAACCCATATTAAAAATGTAATACAGATTGGAAATCGCGTTAGTATTGTTTTTTACAAAACTAATTGTTGTATTTTTTACTTTTTTGGTTTGGATTTCTTTTTTGAAATCAACAAATACAGGAGTTAAATCGGTTGAAGTTAGCTTGGTAAAGTCTTTGTAAAATTCCGATTGTGCCTCTCTGTTCAATTGAATAGGCGTAATTTTTGGATTCGATACACGAACTAGTTTGTCGTTAACACCTTTTCTTTTGTACACAATAACATAGTTGTTTTTAAAGAAATCCTTCGCGAATTTAACTATATCTGCTTTGGTGATTTTTGAAAATTCGTTTACTTCAGACAAGGTTTGTTCCCAGCTTATTCCTTGTGTGTAGTTGCTATAAATAGTAGTTGCTAGTCCGTCTGCCGATTCAAATCGTTTCATCAAATCGAGTTTTCTGTTATTGACGATGGCTGGTATCATGGCTTCATCAAAGTCGCCTTTCTTTAATTTTTCAATTTGAGAAAGTAACAAATCCCTACCTTGTTCTAGGGTTTGTCCGTCTTTTGTAGTTAGGTTTAATCCAAGATAACCATATCCGTCAAAAGTTGTAGAAAAACCAGAGGCATTCAAAGCCAATTGATTTTGTTCGATGTTGATGTCGATTAAACCAACACCACCTGCATTACTTAATATTTCGGATGCCATATCAGCAAGTATCGCTTCTTTGGTGCCTGTACCTGAAGTTCTCCATGCCATTGATACTCTTTCGGTAGTTGGACTTTTAACTTCTCTCGATACGATAGCAGTCATTGGTTTTTCGACCATAATTTTTTTCATTGGCAATTCTTTATATTGAAAAGTGCCAAAGTATTTGTCTACCATTTTGATGGTTTTGTCGAAATCTAAATCGCCAACTAAAATCACAGCCATATTATTAGGAACATAATACTTATCGAAATAATTGTGAATAGCTACCATCGAAGGATTTTTCAGATGCTCCGATTTACCAATAGTGGTTTGTTGACCATAAGGTGTATTAGGGAATAATGCGTTCATTAATTCAAAGTTGACCAAGCGGCCATCATTGTCTTGAGAACGGTTGAACTCTTCGTAAACGGCTTCCAATTCGGTGTGAAAAAGGCGCAATACCAATTCGGAGAACCGCTCTTTTTCTACAACCATCCATTTTTCTAATTCATTCGCTGGGATGTTATTTTTATACACTGTTTCATACATGTTGGTATGGGCATTAGTTCCTTTGGCACCAAGTGATGAAATAAGTTTATCGTATTCGTTTGCGACAGAATATTTAGAAGCTTCCTGAGAAACCTGATCTATTTGTTTGTAGAGTGCTATTTTTTTTTCGGGATCCGTTTCGGCTTTGTGTTGTTCGTACAAATCGGAAATTTGAGCAAGAAGTTTTTGTTCGGTTGCCCAATCTTGCGTTCCAATTTTGCTGGTTCCTTTAAAAACCATGTGTTCTAAATAATGCGCCAATCCTGTATTCTCAGAAGGATCATTGTTCGAACCGGTCTTTACAGGAATGTACGTTTGAATTCTTGGCTCGTCGGTATTTTGTGCTAAAAAGACTTTTAGCCCATTTTTTAGTGTGTAAATTCGAACGCCAGTTTTGTCATTTTTTACGGTTTCATAAATGTAACCTTGTCCGTCTTTAATTTTCTCTGTAGAAAATGTTTGTGCATTCATTGTTGTTATTGCCAGTATTAAGCAACTAACGAGTAGTGTTTTTTTACTCACCATTTTACAATTGTTTTTTTGGTGTTCGTGAATCTTTGATTTCATTTGGTTATTAGTTTGTTTCAAAAATAGAACAATAAACAAATTAGTGTTAAAAAAAAATGTTAAAATAGAAATCGTATTTTCAATTAAAAACAAAAAATCCCAACCTTTCGATTGGGATTTTCTTTATAAGTAAGTTAAACTGGTTGTACAAACGTTTTTATTTCACTTTTTTCACAACAGCTTTGAAAGCTTCTGGTTGATTCATTGCTAAATCGGCTAATACTTTACGGTTCAATTCGATTCCGTTTTTCTTAACTAATCCCATGAATTGAGAGTAACTCATTCCTTCCAATCTGGCTCCAGCGTTGATACGTTGAATCCATAATGCACGGAAGTTTCTCTTGTTTTGCTTTCTATCGCGATAAGCATAAACCATCGCTTTTTCTACTGCGTTTTTAGCAACAGTCCAAACATTTTTACGACGACCAAAGAAACCTTTGGCTTGCTTCATTATCTTTTTTCTTCTTGCTCTTTTAGCAACTGAATTTACTGATCTTGGCATAATTTTAATGTGTTTTTGTAGCAGGCGTCCCGAATTGAATCAAGGGAACTTGAAGCCATACTCCAAGGTTATATAATAATTTTTTAACCTAAAGAATTTTTGAGTCTAATGTCGAAAGTCAAATGTCAAAAGTCAACTGACTTTAAGACTTTATGACTTTACAACTTTAAGACATTTAGATAATTCTTAATTGTTGTTTGATGCTTTTCTCATCTGTTTTGTGAACCAAAGCAGAGTGTGTCAAAGCTAACTTACGCTTTTTAGATTTTTTAGTCAGGATGTGACTTTTGAAAGCGTGTTTTCTCTTGATTTTTCCAGAGCCAGTAACTTTGAATCGCTTCTTAGCACTGGATTTTGTTTTCATTTTAGGCATAATTTCCCTAATTTATTTAATTTAACTTACTTACTTTTTTTTCTTCGGAGCTAGATACATAATCATCCGCTTTCCTTCAAGAACTGGTAAAGCTTCTACTTTTCCTAGTTCTTCTAAATCCTGAGCGAGTCGCAACAATAGTATTTGACCTTGCTCTTTATAGATGATAGAGCGTCCTTTAAAGAATACGAATGCTTTTAATTTAGCACCTTCTTTTAGGAATTTCTCTGCATTTTTCTTTTTGAACTCGTAATCGTGCTCATCGGTTTGTGGACCGAATCGAATTTCTTTTACTACAATTTGGCTCGATTTGGCTTTTAGCTCTTTCTCTCGCTTTTTTTGTTGGTATAAAAATTTTCCATAATCCATTAGTTTACAAACGGGCGGTTCGGCATTTGGTGAAATCTCTACCAAATCTACTTCCTGCTCTTCGGCTAACCGAAGGGCATCGGAAAACTTAAACACGCCTGGTTCAATGTTTTCTCCTACTAAACGAACTTCTGCTACACCACGAATTAAATTATTAATTCTGTGGGCTGCTGTTTTTTCTACTCGAGGTTGGTAACCTCTGTTGTTTCTAATTGCTATGGCTTATGTATTTAAATTAAACTTCAAATGTTTTTAATGTTTTTGCTATTTCTTCGTTTACAATTCTGACAAATTCTTCGATTGTAACCGTAATATTTCCTTTTCCTTCCTGTCCGTGTGCACGAACAGAAATGGTTCCGTTTTTCTCTTCTTCCTCTCCAACTATCAGCATATACGGCATTTTCTGTATTTCAGCCTCTCTGATTTTCTTTCCAATCGTCTCGTTGCGGTTGTCAATTAGGGCGCGAATTTCGTGATTTTCTAGGAGATTTAAAACTTTTTCTGCATATTTTTCATATTTCTCACTCAAAGACAAGATAATAGCTTGTTCTGGCATCAGCCAAAGTGGGAAGTTTCCTGCAGTATGTTCAAGTAAAATAGCGATAAATCGTTCCATTGATCCAAAGGGTGCTCGGTGAATCATTACGGGTCTATGTAACTTATCATCTGCTCCTTTATAGGTCAATTCAAAACGCTCTGGCAAGTTGTAATCTACTTGAATGGTTCCCAATTGCCATTGTCTTCCTAAAGCATCTTTCACCATGAAATCCAATTTTGGACCGTAGAAAGCCGCTTCACCATATTCAACAACTGTATTTAAACCTTTATCGCGAGCGGCATTGATAATTGCATTTTCGGCTTTCTCCCAATTTTCGTCGCTACCGATATATTTTTCTCTGTTTTCCTGATCACGTAGTGAAATCTGTGCTGTGAAATTTTCAAAACCTAACGAACTGAATACATAAAGTACCAAGTCAATTACTTTTTTAAACTCAGAATCCAATTGATCGGGAGTACAAAAAATATGGGCATCATCTTGCGTGAATCCACGTACACGTGTTAATCCGTGCAATTCACCACTTTGCTCGTAACGGTAAACGGTTCCGAATTCGGCGTAACGTTTAGGTAAATCTTTGTACGACCAAGGTTTGGTGTTGTATATTTCACAGTGATGTGGACAGTTCATAGGTTTTAATAAAAACTCTTCGCCTTCAGCGGGAGTCGTTATAGGTTGAAAGCTATCAGCACCATATTTCGCATAATGTCCCGAAGTAACATACAATTCTTTCTGACCAATATGCGGAGTAACGACTTGTTCGTAACCTGCTTTTTTCTGTGCTTTTTTCAAAAATTGCTCCAATCGTTCGCGCAAGGCAGCTCCTTTTGGTAACCACAAAGGTAAACCTTGACCTACTTTTTGAGAGAACGCAAACAATTCCAATTCTTTACCTAATTTTCTGTGATCGCGACGTTTGGCTTCTTCTAATAATTCTAGGTAATCCGTAAGGTCTTTTTGTTTCGGAAATGAAACTCCGTATACACGTGTCAGCTGTTTGTTCTTTTCATCACCACGCCAGTAGGCTCCAGCCACACTCATGATTTTCATCGCTTTGATAATTCCGGTATTCGGAATATGGCCACCACGACACAAATCGAAAAAGTTAGCATGGTCACAAAATGTAATCGTTCCGTCTTCTAAATTCGAAATCAATTCGGTTTTATATTCATTGTCTTTATAGGTCGCCAAAGCTTCAGCTTTAGAAACCGGACGCATTTTAAATTCGTGTTTATCTCTAGATACTTCTAATACACGGTCTTCAATCGCTTTAAAGTCGGCATCGGTAATTTTAGTATCACCAAAATCGACATCGTAATAAAATCCGTTATCAATCGCAGGTCCGAGGGTTAACTTAATACCCTTGAATTTTTCTTCCAACACTTGCGCCATAACGTGCGAAGTCGAATGCCAAAAAGCTTTTTTACCTTCCTTGTCATTCCATGTATATAATATAAGTGAACCGTCGGTCGTTAATTCCGTCGAAGTTTCAACAGTGTTACCATTAAAAGATGCCGAAATTACATTTCGTGCTAATCCTTCACTGATGCTTTTTGCAACATCCATTGGAGTTGAATTCTTCTCAAACTCCTTAACCGAACCGTCTGGTAAAGTAATCTTTATCATTCCTAAAATTTTATGGACTGCAAATATAGGAGATTACTAAAACACATACAATAGCTATAGTATAATAGGTGTATATTTTTTTTTCAGAAGCGCCACTTTTGGTTTTCTTTTGTCGTCCAGTCCCGCTTTCCGCGCTGCGCGGCAGCTTGCTCCAATCGGGGCTATAAAAGACGTAAACTGCTTCGTAAGATGTTTTTTAAATCCCTTTCTCACCCAAACGTTCTAAAAAACGCTCCGTGCATCTCTGTGCTTTCTCCGTTCATCTCTGTGTAACAAAAAAGAAGCGAACAACCCTCACAAAACCAACGTCTTAAAAAAAGTTAAAAAAAAGGGTTAAAATTTGTTTGGAACTTGGGGAAAGAGTTTTATATTTGCACCCCGCAAGAGGATAAAAGTTCATTGAAAAACTGGAGAAACAAGACGAAAGAAATAAATTTA
>JANNCY010000013.1:0-8548 GCA_031387085.1 Flavobacteriales bacterium
ATTTTTGAAGGTTTGTATGTTGGCAAAACGATTATCAATCCGAATCAAACTTCAGACACGTTGAATTTAAGTATGGGAAGAGACAAGAAAATTTCCATTAAACGCGAAAAAGTAGTCGATAAATCGGGAACTAAATTTTTATCTTCCTATAAAGAACAAACGTTTACTTTCGATTTGACCGTTAGAAACAACAAGAAAGAAGAAATACAAATGTTGCTAAAAGACCAATATCCGTTAAGTACTGATAAAGAAATAACGATTGAATTATTAGACGACGGAAAAGCAAAAGTAAATACAGAAACCGGAATTCTAACTTGGGATTTGAAACTCCAACCCAACGAGACCAAAAAAATTAGGATAAGTTATAAAGTCCGCTATCCGAAAGACAAAACCATCGATAATTTGTAAAATCAAATCCGCATTAATTATGATGCGGATTTTTTTTGTAACTACTTCCTGGTTAGAACAAATCAAAAATTTAGTATATTTACATTCCAAATTAAATTTTGATGCTATGAAAAAATTTTTACTTTTAAGTGTTTGCTTCTTTTCTTTATGTACGAATTCGCAAGTTATAGGATTGACGCAATTTGCGACAGGATTTACTGCTGCAGTAGCAATTGAACATCCTGTTAATGATGCCAGACTTTTTGTGGTTGAACAAGGTGGTTTGATACGTATTGTAAATTCAAATGGAACCATTAACGCCACTCCTTTTTTAAATGTAAGTTCTTTAACAACTCCAAGTGGAGAGAAAGGTTTACTTGGTTTAGCATTTCATCCCAATTATGCTTCCAACGGACTTTTCTTTGTAAATTATACCCGTGCCAGTGATGGGAATACGGTTATTGCACGATACAATGTAAGTGCCGACCCTAGTATTGCCAATCCAACAGGAACTATTTTGATGATTATTAGTCAACCTGCTTCAAACCACAACGGAGGTACTTTACGATTTGGCTCTGATGGCTATTTGTATATCGGGATGGGTGATGGTGGAGGTGCTGGCGACACGAGTGGTTATGCACAAAATTTAGATTTGGCACACGCACAAGTAGCTATCAATCCATCGCGTATTTATTTAGGGAAAATGCTTCGTATTGATGTAAATACTACAGCACCTGGTTTAAATTACGGATTTCCGCCAACCAATCCTTATGTTGCACAAGCTGGTAAACAAGAAATTTGGGCTATTGGCTTGCGTAATCCATGGAAATTTTCATTCAATCGTTTGAATGGTGATTTATGGATTGCCGATGTAGGTCAGGGTTCGATTGAAGAAATCAATAAAATTACAACTCCATTACCAACGGGTTTAAATTTCGGATGGCGTTGTTACGAAGGGAATGCTACTTACAGTAGTACAATACTACCATGCCCTACGTATGCTTCAACGGTTGCTCCGTTAACGCAATACACGCATACAGGTGGCAGGTGTTCTGTCACAGGAGGCTATTATTATACCGGGACAAATTTTCCTAATTTTCAAAACAAATATTTCATTGCCGATTTTTGCACTGCAGAAATCGGAACGGTAAGTACTGCTGGAGTCATAACTTGGGGTTATGATGCATTAGGTTATGCTGGAAGTTTTGGCGAAGACATGAATGGGGAATTGTATATTTCTATTTCAACACAATATAGTGCAACTACACCATCTACAATTTATAAGATTATTGATAGTTCTTTAATTAACTCCGACTTTGAGAAAAACGGCTTTTCATTGTATCCAAATCCAACAAATGACACTTTTTTTATTAAAAGTTCTAATGACGTAATGGTTTCCAAAATTGAATTGTATGATGTAACTGGAAAATTGCTTTTGTCTAAAAAAGCGGAAACTACATCTGAAAACAGTATCTCGGTTTCCAATTTTGCCAAAGGAATGTATTTGGTTAAAGTTGAAACAACCACAGGAAAAAAATATACGAGTAAATTAATTGTAGAATAATTAATTTTTAAGATTTTGTGAAAAAATATTTCTTTTTAATTGTTCCATTTCTAACATTTGGGCAACAAAACGTAATGATTGATAACGTCGGATCACCAAGTGAACCCTCTATTGCGATAAATCCAAATAACACCAATCAGTTAGTTGCAGGTAGTAATCTTAATAATGTGTATCGCAGCAGTGATGGTGGTTTAACATGGACAAAAAGCATCTTATCCTCTACATATGGCGTTTGGGGCGACCCGTCAATTGTTGCCGACAACAACAACAATTTTTATTTTACCCATTTATCCAATCCCGGTGCTGGAGGTTCTTTTTTAGATCGTATCGTGTGTCAAAAAAGCACGAATGCTGGATCTACATGGAGTAGCGGTACTTTTACTGGATTAAATGGCACAAAAGATCAAGACAAACAGTGGATAACATTTGATAAAGTCAACAACAATCTGTACATGTCATGGACACAATTTGATGTGTATGGAAGTGCGAATGTAGCAAACAGAAGCAATATTCTTTTTTCAAAATCGGTTGATTTTGGAGCCACTTGGTCGACTCCTATTCAACTTACTAATTTTGATGGGACTTGTATTGACGATAGTACCACCGTTGAAGGTGCAGTTCCCGCCGTTGGCCCTAGTGGTCAAGTATATGTTTCTTGGTCTGGACCAAATGGTTTGGTGTTTAAAAAATCGTTAGATCAAGGGGTTACTTGGTCTGCTAATGAAACGCAAATAATTCCGGTGCATCTGTGGGATTATACGGTGCCAAGTGTTGATCGATGTAATGGAATGCCAATCACTGCTTGTGATGTGAGCACGAGTCCGTATAACGGAACCATATATGTCAATTGGTCGGATCAAATGAATGGGGTAAACGACACCGATATCTTTATTTCTAAATCAACCAATCAAGGCCTTACTTGGTCGACTCCGATTCGGGTGAATAATGATCCTCCGGGGAAACATCAGTTTTTGTCATGGATGACTATCGATCAAACAAATGGATACATTTATATTGTTTTTTATGATAGAAGAAACTATACAAATAATAATACAGATGTTTATTTAGCGTATTCAACCGATGGTGGCGCTACGTTTACCAACACTAAAATAAGCACAACGTCATTTCTTCCTACTTCTTCTGTTTTCTTTGGAGATTATTCTAATATCACAGCACATAATGGTGTTATCAGACCCATTTGGGGAAGAATGGTAAGCGGTCAAACCAGCATCTGGACAGCCATAATTAGTCAGAGTCAACTCGAAACGCATGAATTTGCAAACCATGAAGATTCGAATGCGGTTTATAATTATCCAAACCCTGTTTCAGAAGAGTGTTACTTTGCTTTTAAACTGTATAAAGAAAGTCCGATTACTATTACCATTTTCGATTTGACGGGAAAAGAAGTTTATAAAGTACTCGATAATAAAAAATACCCCATGGGAAAACACTTGGTTTCCATTAAGAGCAATCTTTTAAATAAGGGACAATATATTTATGAAGTACAATCGAGTTACTATAAAAAATCAAAAAAATTAATCGTCGAATAATTGGTGAGGAGTATTCAAAATTATTTCTTTGCGCTCTTTGCATTGTCATCCTGAGCTTGTCGAAGGACCTTGCGAACTTTGCGGTTAAACTATGGCGCCGGATTCGGAATCAACTCCTGAATCCTATCAATTTCCAAATTAATTTTATCTGACAATGTAACATCAAACGCATTTATATTTTCTTTCAATTGTTCCATTGAAGTTGCGCCAATTATCGTAGAAGTAACAAATTTTTGTTGTTTCACAAAAGCAATCGCCATTTGCGTTACTGTCAATTCATTTGCTTCTGCTAATGCTTTGTACAATCGAGTTGCTTTATAACAGTTTTCTTTAGTATATCGAGCAAAATTCGGAAACAATTTCAAACGGGAATTTTCAGGCAAACCGTCTAAATATTTCCCGGTTAAGAATCCGAAACCGAGTGGAGAATACGCCATCAATCCAACATTTTCGCGCATACAGACTTCGGTTAAACCGACTTCAAACAAACGATTTAATAATGAATACGGATTCTGAATACTTACTATTCTTGGTAAATTGTGTTTTTCACTTTCGTGGATGAATTTCATTACTGCCCATGGTGCTTCATTGGAAAGTCCGATGTGCTTGATTTTCCCTTCCTTGATTAATCCGTCATACACGTTTAAAACGTCAAAGAAATTCTCTTGCCAATTTTCATCAATTTCTGTTAAACCCCGCACGCCAAACATGTTCATAATGCGTTCCGGCCAATGCATTTGATACAAATCGATGTAATCGGTTTGCAGGTTTTTTAAACTTAAGTCGACAGCTTGGTGAATGCTTTTTTTAGAAAAATCGAGCGGATTCCTAATGTAATCCATCCCACGATTGGGTCCAGCAATTTTAGTCGCGACAATTAGTTTTTCTCTTTTATCACTTCCAATTTTGGAAATCCAACTTCCGATATGGCGTTCAGTACTACCAAAAATTTGAGAGTCACCACCTAGCGGATACATTTCGGCAGTGTCTATAAAATTGATTCCTTTTTCAACAGCATAATCCAATTGCGAATGCGATTCGGATTCTGTATTTTGCTTGCCAAAGGTCATCGTGCCTAGGCAAATTTCACTGACTTTTAAAGAGGTATTTGGGAGTAAATTGTATTTCATTTTAGAGCAACTCAGTAGCTTTTATAGTTCATTCAACATTTTAGAAATCTCATCCAATTTTGGAGTCAGAATGATTTCAATTCTTCTGTTTTTCGCTTTTCCTTCCGGGGTGTCATTACTTAATAATGGAGCAAATTCACCACGTCCGGCAGCCGTTAAATTGCCTTTTTTAACACCTTTGTTTTCCGATAGGATATTCACAATTGCAGTCGCTCTTTTGGTCGATAAATCCCAGTTATTTTCAATTCCGCCACCAATATTCCCCAAAATTTTATCATCATCAGTATGACCTTCAATCAATACCGAAATATCCGGATTTTGAGCCAGTACTTTGGCTACTTCCACAACGGCTTTTTGCCCTTCAACGCCAACGGCCCAACTTCCAGTTTGAAACAACAATTTGTTTTCCATAGAAACGTAAACTTTTCCATTTTTTTGTTCGATGGTAAGTCCTTTTCCTTCAAATGCGTTCAAAGCTTTCGATAAGGTTTCTTTTAGTTTTTTCATACTGGCTTCTTTTTCGGCCATCATGTTTTCCAATTCATTGAGTCTTTTGGAGCTCGATTCTAAATCACTTTTTAATTTATTTAAACGTTCTTGCTCAGCAGAAAGTGCTTTTTGTTTGGCTTCCAACTGCGTTAAAAGCTCTCTGTTTTTGTTGATGTTGGTGGTCAATGCTTCGTTGCTGTCTTTCTCTAAAGCGGAATAGGACGCTTGTAAGTTTTTCAGATTTTTATCGGAAGCCGAATAATCTGCCAATAGCTTATCGCGTTCGGATTTTAACTTATCAAATTCTGATTTTAATGTAGCGCCGTCTAATTCCAATTTATTTTTAGTCTTTAATAAATCCTCATTGTCATCGGCTAATTTTCTGTTCTCTTTTTTTAAATCGGTGTATTTATTTTCTAGATCGGTGTATATTTTTTTCGACACACACGATGTAGAAAGCGCTAGCACCAATAATCCTATGGAAATTTTCTTAATCATACTGTTTTTATTTGAATCGGAATCAAAATTAAATCATCAAACTGGCATTTCTTCGGTTTACCAATATTGTTATTGACATTGTTATTGACATTAAAAACGTCAGTTCGAGTGTTTTTTGTGCAGTAAAACGGAACAAAAAATGTATCGAGAACGTTTTTAATAATAATTTTCTAGTTCTCGATACGATTTTCTACCGAAAATCACTCGAACTGACGCAAATCATCATTAAAAACTAACAGTAGATATTCTTTAATCGATTTCAACTAAAACCGGACAATGATCCGAATGTTTCGCTTCCGATAAAATTACCGCCCTTGTCATTCGGTGTTTTAGTGTTTCACTCACTAAATTATAATCGATGCGCCAACCTTTATTGTTACCTCTGGCTCCAGCACGGTAACTCCACCAACTGTAATTGTGAGGGTCACTATTAAAATGGCGGAAACTGTCTACAAATCCCGATTTCATAAAACGGTCCAACCACATTCTTTCCACAGGTAAAAATCCAGAAACATTGGCATTGCGTATTGGATCATGAATATCAATCGCTTGATGACAGATGTTGTAATCGCCACAAATAATTAAATTCGGAATGGTATTTTTCAAGTCGTTGATGTAGTTTTGAAAATCGTCCATGTATTTAAATTTATGGTCGAGTCGCTCGAAATTAGTTCCCGATGGCAAGTACAAACTCATCACTGAAAAGTCGTCAAAATCAACTCTGAGGTTGCGGCCTTCAAAATCCATATGGTGTATTTCAGTTCCGAAAACCACATTATTGGGTTTTATTTTGGATAAAATCGCTACACCACTATAGCCTTTTTTTTGAGCAGAAAAATAATATTGGTACGGAAATCCAGCCGCTGTAACTTCGTTTAACGGAATCTGATCTTCTTGCGCCTTTATCTCTTGAAGACAAATCACATCAGGATTGGCTTGCTGAATCCAATCGAGAAAACCTTTTGAAATCGCGGCACGTATTCCGTTTACGTTATAAGAAATGATTCTCATTTTTTGTATTTTTAAAGTTTCTCAAAAGTAGACAAAAAGGATATGATTAAAAATCTTTATCGCCTTAATTCGATTTCACTTTTTTTAGGATTAAAGGCAAGAATTACTATCTTTGTTTTTGCTCTAAAAAGAAAAAACACATGGGTTTAGTCACCGCCAAAGAAGTTGCAAAAGCTATCAATACGGATAAATACGGTATCTTCGGAACTTTCACGGGCTGGCTTTTAATGAAAGCATTAAAGATTTCCACCTTAAATAAAATTTACGATAGAAACAAACATTTAAGTGAAATTGAATTTTTAAATGCCATCTTAAATGAGTTTCAAATTAAGTTTGTAATTCCGGAAGAAGACCTAAAACGCTTGCCAAAAGAAGGTGCTTATATTACCGTTTCCAACCATCCACTTGGAGGAATTGACGGTATATTGTTGTTGAAATTAATGTTGGAAAGAGAGCCTAATTTTAAAATTATCGCTAACTTTTTATTGCACCGCATCGAACCTATGAAACCCTACATCATGCCGGTAAATCCTTTTGAAAACCATAAGGATGCCAAGTCGAGTGTGATTGGAATAAAAGAAACCTTGCGCCATTTGAGGGATGGAAAACCACTTGGAATGTTTCCAGCAGGAGAAGTTTCTACCTACAAAGATGGTAAATTAGTGGTTGATAAACCATGGGAAGAAGGTGCTATCAAAGTGATTCGAAAAGCCCAAGTGCCAGTTGTACCTATATATTTTCACGCGAAGAACAGCAAGTTTTTTTACTTATTATCTAAGATAAGCGATACGTTGCGAACGGCAAAATTGCCCTCCGAATTATTGACACAAAAAGACCGCGTAATTAAGGTTCGAATTGGAAGACCTATATCGGTTGCCGAACAAAATGAGCATACCACCATTGAAGAATATTCCGATTTTTTAAGAAGGAAAACCTATATGTTGGCAAACTCGTTTAACGAAGAAAGTAAGTTGCTCACGGTTCCGAATTTAAAATTACCAAAAAGCCAAAAACAAATTGTAAAACCTGCCAATCAGGATAAAATTATAGAAGAAATTGCGCTCATTAAAAAGGAAGATTACCGTTTGTTGCAAAGTAAAAACTATTCCGTTTTTTTGGTGGGAGCCGATAAGATTCCGAATATTCTTCACGAAATTGGACGCCTACGTGAAATCACATTTAGAGAAGTGGGAGAAGGAACGAACGAAGCAATCGATATTGATAAATACGATGACTATTACCATCACATGTTTTTGTGGGATGAAGATGCCGAACAAATTGCTGGTGCTTATCGTATGGGGTTGGGTTCTGAAATCTATCCAAAATACGGAATCGAAGGATTTTACGTTCATGAATTGTTTCGATTTGAACCCGAACTGAATGACATGATGGAGAAATCTATCGAAATGGGACGCGCCTTTATCCGTAAAGAATACCAACTAAAACCAATGCCGCTATTTTTATTGTGGAAGGGTATTGTACACACCACTTTGCGTTATCCCGATCATAAATATTTAATAGGTGGTGTGAGTATCAGCAATCAATTTACCGATTTTTCGAAATCGTTGATGATAGAATTTATGAAGTCACACTATTATGATCCCTATGTGGCGCAGTACATTCACGCCAAAAAAGATTTCAAAGTAAAGTTAAAAGACGCCGATAAAGATTTTGTGTTTAATGAAGCCGAAGCCGATTTGAATAAGTTTGATAAAATTATCGATGAAATCGAACCGGGAATTTTGAGACTTCCCGTACTGATAAAAAAATACATCAAACAAAATGCACGTGTTATTGCTTTTAATGTCGATCCGAAATTCAATAATGCTATTGACGGATTGATGTACATTCGCATTGCCGATTTACCCGAAAGTACCGTAAAACCTGTTATGGAAGAGTTTCAAGCCGAATTGGAACGA
>JANNCY010000043.1:0-7084 GCA_031387085.1 Flavobacteriales bacterium
CCCAAAGGCAACGATGCTTTTGAAGAAAAAAACTATGCAGATGCCGAAGCAGATTACAGAATTTCACAATCAAAATTCACCAAAAAAGCAACGTCATCTTATAATTTAGGGAACGCGATTTACCGACAAAAGCAAGCGGCAGAAGCAAAATACCAATTTGCAAAAGCGATTAAATACGCCAAGACAAAAACCGAAAAACACAAAGCTTTTCATAATTTAGGCAATTGTTTGATGGAGCAAAAAGACTATTCCGGAGCAGTCGAAGCATATAAAAACGCGTTGCGGAATAATCCAAGTGATGAAGAAACACGTTACAATTTCGCTTTGGCAAAACTGTATTTAAAGAACAATCCACCAAAAGGAGGAGGAAAAGACAAAGACAAAAATAAAGATAAAAACAAGGACAAGAAAGACGATAAAAAGCAAGACAAAGACAACAAGGAAAACGAAAAAGATAAAGAAAAAGAAGATAAAAACAAAGAAGGCAAAAACGATAAAGACAAAAAAGACGACAAAAACCAAGGACAACCAAAACAAAATCCAGGAGGCATGTCGAAGCAAAGAGTAGAAAGTTTACTCGATGCTGTGAATAACGAAGAGAAAAAAGTACAGGACAAAGTCAATTTGCAAAAAGCTAAAACGACTCCTAAGAAAACAGACAAAGACTGGTAATCAAATTAGTATAAATTTACTGCGTCAGTTCGCTAACGCTCGTGTGAAAATGAAGAGAATAATTTTAATAATAGCATTAGTATTTCAATGTTCGCTTTTTGCGCAAGTACAATTTGACGCAAAGGTGAGCAAAACCACTTTAGGATTAAACGAACGTATCCGAATTGATTTTTCGATGAATGCCGATGGCGATAATTTTTATCCGCCGAATTTTGAAAGTTGCGGATTTAAAGTCCTTTCAGGGCCAAGTCAAATGGTAAGCCAATCTTGGATTAACGGCAGAAGTACCTTCAACAAAGCGTATTCCTATACGTTAATGCCAATGAAAAAAGGAAGTTTAATTATCAAACAAGCTTCTATCGAAATCAACGGACAAAACTATAAAACCACACCAATAAAGATAATTGTCACCGATGCCGTCGATTTACCAAAAGATCCAAATCAGGAACCAACGGTAAGAGCTGATGATAATTTGTATTTGGTTGCCGATATTTCAAAAGCCAATCCGTTTGTCAACGAACCGATTACGGTAGTTTACAAATTGTATTTCAGTTACAATATCGGAATTAGCAATTGGCGCGAATTAAACAAACCGAAATACAATGATTTTTGGAGTCAAAACATCGACATCAAACAATTAGTTGCCGAAGAAGGAACTTTTAAAGGCGAAAGATACCGTTATGTGGTTTTGCGAAAAACGGTATTGTATCCACAAAAATCCGGAAAATTAGAAATTGAACCGCTTTCATTAGATATCGATTGCCAAGTGCCATCAGGAAGAAGAAACATTTTTGGACAACAACAATTAGTTGAAGACAGCAAAAGAGTTTCTGCCGGAAGCAAAATCATCAACGTTAGAGCATTGCCCGAAAACGGGAAACCAGAAGATTTTACAGGAGCTGTAGGAAAATTTGATTTTACGGTAACACCTTCCAGAACGACTTTAAAAAATGGAGAATCATTAGAATTAAAAATCAGTATTGCAGGAAAAGGAAATTTAAAATTGTTTAATCTTCCAAAGCCAATTGTACCACCGGCTTTAGAAATGTACGATCCAGAGCACAAAGAAAATGTTTCTACACCGCTTACCGGAATGAATGGAAGCATTTCGGATAACTATACTATAATTCCGCAATACAAAGGAAACTACGCTATAAAACCAATGCGTTTTACGTATTTTGATTTGGGTTCTTCGAGTTATAAAACGATTACGTCTTCTGAAATTAGAATTAATGTTCTTGACGGACCCGGAATTGCGAGTACTGCTTCTCCTAAAGAAAATTCAAAAATCCCTGTTTCTGCCAGTAAAGCATTTGCATATATCAAACAAAAAACCAATTTGACTTCGATTAAATCGGATGATTTTTTAGGATCGGGATTGTTTTATTCTTTAATGTTAGCGCCATTTCTAGCCATTCCGTTATTGATTTTATTCCGAAGAAAGAAAGAAGCGATTGATAGTGATGTTGTTGGAAACAAAAAGAAAAGATCAAACGTATTGGCGAAAAAATATTTGTCGGAAGCTAAAAAACAATTGGCAAACAAAGAACTATTTTATATTGCATTGGAAAAGGCAATGCACAATTTCTTAAAAGCCAAATTGAGTATCGAAACCTCTGAAATGAGTAAAGAAAAAATCTCAGAAATCTTACTTTCGCGAAATGCCGATACCGCAACCGTTTCACAATTCATCAACTTAACCGAGAATTGCGAATTGGCGAGATATGCGCCATCCACAAGTGTAAGCATTCAACACGATTATGAAAAAGCAGTTGAAATTATTTCAAATCTAGAAAAGCAATTGGCGTAATTATGAAAAAATCAATCTATATATTCCTATTGATTTCTCAAGTAATTTGGGCACAAACCGCTTTTGAAAAAGGAAATCAATACTATCAAAAAGAAAATTATCAAGAAGCCATCACCAATTACGAAAGTGTTTTAGCTTCCGGAAAGCATTCGGCTGCGTTGTATTTCAATCTTGGGAATTGTTATTACAAATTGCATAAAGTCGCACCGTCAATATACAATTATGAAAAAGCATTACAACTCAATCCGAACGACGACGAAATAAAAACGAATCTCGATTTTGCTAGAAAAATGGCTATCGATGATATAAAGGTCATTCCCAAAGTTGGATTTAACAAACTCATTTCCGATTTTACTTCCCAGCACCATTACAACACTTGGGCGTGGATAGCAGTGTTTTTGGCGTTTGTATTTTTGCTGTTTTTCGTTGGGTATTATTTCTCGGGAACGGCCTTTAAAAAACGAATTTTCTTCTTCGGAATGTTTCTTATTTTAATCGGAATAACAACTGCTGTTTTCTCAGGAATTTTCGAAAAAAACCGATTGGCGAATGAAAAACCAGCCATCGTTTTTGCTGAAAGCGTATCGGTAAAGAGCGAACCAAAAACGACAAGTTCGGATACATTTGTACTTCACGAAGGAACCAAAGTCTACATTTTAGAAAGTATCGCCAACTGGAAAAAAATTCAACTTACCGATGAAACTACAGGCTGGATTGAAGATGGAGCGATTAAGGAGTTGAATTAGTGTTCAGTTGGCAGCAGCAGTTGGCAGTTTTATACTATTTAATATAACAAAAATTCTTTTAAAATAAAGCTCAAAAAAAACTTCCTAATTTCTCATGACGTTTTTATTTATTTTAATTTTGAACACTGAACACTGAACACTATTTCCTCAAACCCTCAAACCACTCTTTCAAAACAGGGAAAAACACTTCCGAAGTTTTTACTATCGGATTAAAAAACAATGATTTTTCTTCTGTTTCTTTTGAAATCAATAGATTGTCAAAATTTACTTTTTGAAACAAACTCAATACAATTCCGAGTAGTAAAGTGATTCGTAAAACGCCAAGAAAAGCGCCGCCCAATCTATTCAACCAACCCAAAAACAAAGTGCTAGCAATGTTAGAAAACACTTTGGCTAACAAATAAATTCCAACGACAACCAAAACTAAAGTCAATATAAAAGCAACCACTTTCACTGTCTTGGAAGTGCCATCGCTAATTACATTTGCAATTAAATAAGAGAATTTCACGGCAATGTAAATTCCAATAAAAAACGAAACCAACGAAGCCAATTCCACAAAAAGCCCGTTTTTTAAACCACGGATTACACCATAAACTAAAAAAACAGCAAGAACAATATCGAGAAAAGTCATAAATAAAGAATAAGCAGCAAAGATAAAAGAAGAAAGACCGCTTCGCTGCAAGAACAAAGAAAAAAGATATTTAAATGGTATATTTGCCAAATGATTAATGAGAGCAAAGTCTTTTTTCTTGGCTCTTTCTTCTTTTATCTAAAACAATGTCAAGAGATATACAACTTAAAGAACGCTGGGAAAAAGTCGTTCACATCCTTTCCAATCAATTTGCCGATGGAGATCAACTCGATTTAGATGCTATTATATATTTAATCGGCGTACAAGAACTCGGAAAATTCAAACAAGCTTTCAAAAAAGATGAGAAACTAAACCTGATGCACATCGCCATTTGTCGTTTGCTAGAGCCTTATGGTTATTACGAATTTGAGTTTTTCGACAAAGACGGCTGGCCACATTACAAAGTAAAAGAAGAATTACCACCATTAAAAGCAGGCGAGCAATCTATTTTAATGAAAGATGCTATTGTAAATTACTTCCTTGAAAAAGAACTTATAAATTAGTTCCTTTTTTTGTCATTTCGACGAAGGAGAAATCACATCAAGTGATTCAGATTATGTGATTTCTCCTTCGTCGAAATGACAAAGTCATACACACAACTTTGCGTCCCTTGCGTTTTTAAGAGAAAACCCATAAAAACTTTGCGAACTTTGCGGTTAAACCTTAAATTTGCCCCTTTACAAAACGACCATGATAGACAAGATTAAAGAACACATCGAAGAAGCTAAAGCATTCAATACCAAAAGCGCAGCAGCTTTAGAGCATTTTCGTATCAAATATTTAGGAAGCAAAGGTTTGTTGAAAGAACTTTTTACCGAGTTCAAAAACATTCCCAACGACCAGAAAAAAGATTTTGGTCAGGTAATCAATACGTTAAAAGCCGTTGCCGAAGAAAAAGTAAAAGCAATCCAAGAAGAACTCGAAAGCAAAGAAGAAATAAAAGGTTTCTACGGCGATTTATCACGAACAGGCGAGCCGTTGCAAATTGGTTCCCGTCATCCTATTTCCTTAGTAAAAAATCAAATTATCGATATCTTTTCTACCATCGGATTCAACGTTTCCGAAGGACCAGAAATCGAAGATGATTGGCATAATTTCACCGCATTGAACTTGCCCGAATACCATCCGGCGCGTGATATGCAAGACACGTTTTTCATCCAAACCAATCCCGATGTTTTGCTAAGAACGCATACATCTTCGGTTCAGGTACGTTATATGGAAAACAACAAACCGCCAATTCGTACCATTTCTCCAGGAAGGGTTTTTCGGAATGAAGCCGTTTCATCGCGTTCGCATTGTATTTTCCATCAAGTGGAAGGATTGTACATCGACAAAGACGTTTCGTTTGCCGATTTAAAACAAACGCTGTTATATTTCACCAAAGAGATGTTCGGAAAATCAAAAATCCGTTTGCGTCCCTCTTATTTTCCATTCACCGAACCAAGTGCTGAGGTCGATATTTATTGGGGTTTGAAAACCGAAACCGATTACCGCATCACCAAAGGAACCGGTTGGCTAGAAATTATGGGTTGCGGAATGGTAGATCCAAATGTCTTAAAAAACTGCGGCATCAATCCCGATGAATACAACGGATTCGCATTCGGAATGGGAATTGAAAGAATTGCTATGCTACTTTACCAAATCGGCGACATCCGAATGTTTTACGAAAATGACGTGCGTTTCTTAGAGCAATTTAAATCGAGCATATAGTCATTGCGAGGAACGAAGCACCCGAGCAAAGCGAACGGAGCGCAGCTAATCTGTTGTTTATTTGAAGCTATTTCCTGCTTTCCGCCTTTATCTTTGTTCGTTCCTCACAAAGGATGCCGGCTGCAATCAGGGCTAGGGCATTGAACTACAATTGAAAAATATAAAGTTAAGAACGATGAGATTGCTTCGTTCCTCGCAATGACATGAAAAAAGACATACAAATCCCAATAGTAGAAAACGTTTTCCTCGCCGCCGTTCAAGAATGGAGCGATGAGTTTATGGAAAAAGTCTGGTACGTGCATTTAGTAAACGATTCCGATTTCGACTTAGACAGCGTAATGGTGGTTTCAAAAGCCTTCGGAATGTTAGATGGCGAAATGAAAAAAACGTCACTTTTGCGTCATGCTTTTGTAAAAGTACCCGCTGTTTCGGTAGTAAAAATCGAATTATTAGAACAAAGCGTTTTGCTTTTGAACAATGAATTTATGGTTACGTTCTTTATCGGTTCGACTTTATACGATAGAAAATACATCTTTAGAGCGAATTCGATTACACCAGATTACGTAGAAGAAGTGCCGATTTTGTTCACCGATGGAGTAATAGCAAGATAAAAAGTTGTTAATTTGTTTAATAAAAATCAAATTAACTATCAAAATTTGATGGAAAGGGAAAATTCCTTAAAAAAAAAACAAGAATGAAACACTATAATTTTTTAAATTCTCCCACAATTGATCAAGTTGGAGTTGAAGATAGAATTAGTAGAATTACCGCAAGAAGTATTAAAAAGGAAGCTAAAATGCAAGGCCTTTTGATGGCGCTTAGCATGATAGATCTTACTACATTAGAAGGTGCCGACACCGAAGAAAAAGTAAAACAGCTCTGCTTTAAAGCGCATCATTTACACGACTCCGTTCTCGGATTACCGACAACTGCAGCAGTTTGTGTGTACCCCAATTTTGTAAAAACGGCGGTGCATGAATTAAAAGGAACCAACGTAAAAGTGGCGTCTGTTGCTACTGCTTTCCCAAGTGGACAATCAAGTGCTGAGGTAAAACTGTTAGATGTGAAAATAGCAGTCGACAATGGTGCTCACGAAGTTGATATGGTAATCAGCCGCGGTAGATTTCACAGTGGCGATTACAATTTTGTTTACGATGAAATTGCGATGATAAAAGAAGCTTGCGGAAAAAACGTACGGCTAAAAGTAATTCTTGAAACGGGCGAATTAGGCGAACTTGACAAAGTGCGTCGCGCCAGTGATATTGCGATGTATGCCGGTGCCGATTTTATAAAAACATCCACCGGAAAAATAAGTCCCGCTGCAACATTACCCGTTACTTTAGTAATGCTTGAAGCCATTAGAGATTATTATTATGAAACTGGAATCATGATTGGAATGAAACCTGCGGGCGGAATATCCAATTCAAAATTAGCACTTCAATACCTGTTAATGGTTAAAGAAACATTGGGCGGAAAATGGCTTACCAATGAATATTTCCGATTTGGAGCAAGCAG
>JANNCY010000087.1:0-14435 GCA_031387085.1 Flavobacteriales bacterium
ACAAGCTGTAATGGTTGTCGTAGTTGGAGTTGTTGGCGAAACTGTAAATACAGCAGGAGTACGACAAGAACTTCCTGGGAATTGTGCATAGAATGTTGTTGCTCCAACTGTATTGGTATTTGCAATACCACTACCTGCAACTCCTACTGGATTGAAAGGCGAACCAGTTCCAATTGGAGAACCTAAAGTAGCTGTTGTGAACCAATCTACACCTGGAGCCACCGCAGGGCTAGTAGATGTAATTGTATATGCACCAAATTCGGCAGCATCAAAACCAGCTACTACCAATGTATAAGCTACACCTTGTACAAGATTTGCGGTAACTACCGATTGAAGTAAAGGACCACCACAATCATCATCACCGGTTTCTACTAAAGTATTACCTGCACATAATCCAGCTGGATTGAATGGGCTTTGGTATAAAGATAAAACCGTATCCCAAGTGGCATTTCCACACATGCTAAAAATATAAGCTCCAGAAGCTGGTGCCACAAAACTGTGTGTTGTATAATGAACAGCAGTTCCGACACCAGAATCAAGACATGTTTCCCCTTGATTCATTGCTTGTGTGCGATTAAAAGTAGGAGCTCCTGTATTATTACCTGAATAATTAGGAAGAGCAGAACCACCACCAAGATTAGAAACTAATCCACCAGAAACAGTACCACCTTGACATATTGAATAAGGAGCAGTTACAGGTGAAGGGTTAATTGTTAAATTCAACGTTTCTGTATGAGGACAATTTGCACCATTAGTGGAAACAAATGTAATTCCAGTTTGGCTTGTAGTATAGGTTTGACCATTTCCTAAAGGTGCTGCCCAAGTATAAGTATCACAAGCCGTTACAGTTGTTGTATTTGATGTACTATTGTTGATTGTTAAATTTAATGTTTCATTTACTGTACAACCACTTCCATTTACTGTTGTCCCTGTTTGCGGTCCAGATGTAGTATAAGTTGCACCTGTTACAGACCATGTATAACTATCACAAGCAGTAATGGTTGTTGTATTTGTTAATGGGCCTGAAGGGCCACCAATTGTAAAAGGAACTGATACTGGAGTTGTACAAGTACCACTACCTGTTACACTTAGTGTGTGAGCTCCAGCTGTTAAGCCAGTAATAGTAAATACACCAGTAGCTGATAAAGTTACAGGAGTTGAAACACCGCTATCTAAAACATAAGTTGCAGATAAACTAGCTGGTATAGGGGCCATCGTAATTGTTGCAGTACCATTAGCACCTCCAAAACAGGTTACTGGTGTTTGAGTATATGTACCTGAAGTAAAGCAAGGAGGACTTCCACATACAAGTAATGAATAAGGAGAAGCTGAAGTATGCGTCAATGTAAGACCTGTACCTCCAACTGGATTTATAGTTGTGTATGCAGCTAATGGTGTCGCTAATCCATATGGGAACCAACTTACAATAGTATTGGTTGAACCACCTGTATTTACATTTTGTAACCATAAATTGGCATTAGCACATGCAAAAGCAACTGTATTGGTAAAACGATACCTGCCAACAGTATAAGTACCTGGAAGTATGTCTATACCATTAACACCAGACAAATTAGTCATTGTTGCTCTTAAATGACCAACTGGTGAAGCTCTATAAGTAAGAGTTGATGGTAGTAAAGCATTTAATGCAGGACTTTTACTACCTGCAATATAGGTATAAGAACCACAATTAGCAGTAGAACATGGTACACCGCCATTTAAAATTGCAGGATCAAAATTAACTCCAAAAGCAACTGAAGCTAATCTAACTCCTTGCGCAGGTGCTACAACAGTTAGTAAAACATCAAATTCGATAGTAGTAGATGTAGCAGTGACGTTTGCTAAGGTAACTGTAAAATTGGTTTGCGAAAATCCAGTCAAGGATAGCATAAATAAGCAAAGAAAGAATAATTTCTTGCGAAACATAATAGTAATGTTTTTCATGTAGTTAATTTTAAATTAGTATTAATTGTAGTAAATTGAGTTCTAATTATTTGGTGACCAAATTAATATTTTTTTTGTAATCCTGCTAATTTATTTTAAAAAAGACCGTTTAATTCTGCATCAATGCGGTTTATAATAATTCCTAAGTCCTCAGGATTGTTTACAAAATCAATATTATCAACGTCAATAATTAAAAGTTTTCCCTTGTCATAGGTGTGAATCCAAGCTTCGTAACGCTCATTCAAACGGCTTAAATAATCGATAGAAATCGAGTTTTCATAATCGCGACCTCTATTGTGTATTTGTTTTACTAAGTTGGGAATAGAACTTCTTAAATAAATTAATAAATCGGGAGGCGCAACCAAACTTTCCATCAATTCAAAAAGGGATGAATAATTTTGAAAGTCCCTGTTGGTCATCAAACCCATGGCATGAAGGTTGGGTGCGAAAATATGTGCGTCTTCATAAATGGTTCGGTCTTGTATGATTTTTTTTCCGCTTTGGCGAATTTGTAGCACTTGACGAAAACGACTGTTTAAGAAATAAATTTGTAAGTTAAATGACCAACGTTCCATCTGATGGTAAAAATCATCCAAATAGGGATTGTCGACAACGTCTTCAAAATGAGGTTCCCACTTAAAATGCTTTGCCAAAAATCGTGTCAAAGTAGTTTTTCCTGCGCCAATGTTTCCTGCTACTGCTATATGCATTATGGTAATGTAATTTTATAATTTGTAATTCCTTGATTGGTAAAAATAGATAAAATTTGGTCTTTATAATAAAATTTTTCAAACGATTTATCAATAATAACGATTTTATAATCTAACGTTGAACTTCTGTCAAATAAAAATAATTCATTTTCTTTCAAATAGAGTACTAAGTTTTTATCTAAAAGTTGTATCTGATTTTGATATTTCAACTTTCCATTATTGATTACTCTTCCAAAAATTGAACAAGAAAACCATTGATTTTGCTTGTCTATCCAATCAAAATTATTGAAATCAGTTTGATAAAACAATATATTTTCTTTAATCGGAATGCCTAAATGTTTAATTTGATTTGTAGCAATTTCATACAATCCAATTTGTTGATTTAACGAATTGTATAACCACAATTGATTCTGTCCCGACATGCCAATTGCTGAAGCAATAATTGGCGTTTCGTTTTTGGAAAAATCAATTTTTTGAATTTCATTCATTTGCTTATCAAGTAGAACGACGGTGTTGAATTCTTCGTAAAATACAACGACTTTAAGCGGATTAAGTAGATCTACTTTTTTTATTTTTCCCAATGCCAAATTTTGATAGTTCAAAAGCGACTTTTCTGTTTTTTTAAACAGTACATTATTTTTGATGTAAAAGATATTTCCAAAACCATCGTAACCAATAAAATCATCTGCTTCTATAGTTTCAGAATTTATGAAAGTAGGTTTTAGGGTTTGAATTTGACTATGAATCAAAAGACTGCAAGAAAACAAAAGAAAAATAAATAGTGGTTTCATCGTTTGGCTAAATTACATTAATCCTTTTTAAGTTTCAAACCGCAATTAAAATATTTTAACAAATCTTTGGTAACTTATATTGATTGTATTCGTCATATTTGTTAAATTATTTTTAAAAAAAAGAAAATCATGAAATCGAAGATTCACGAATACAGACAAAAAAATTTTAAAAACATGAGTAATAAATTAGCTTTTACTTTTTCACTTTTAATGGCATTTATCACTGCAAATGCTCAGAAAGATTTCCAAGGAATGGCAGTCTACGAATCTAAAACAAGCACCTCCGATTTTAAATCAAGAATGTCTGGAAACAAAGACATGACGCCTGATATGCAAAAAATGATCGAGGAACGAATGAAAAAAATGTTTGAAAAAACATTCGTTTTAAACTTTGATAAATCAGCTTCTATCTACAAAGAAGAAGAAAAATTAGATGCGCCAGGTCAACAAGGTGGCGGTGGAATGCGAATGATGACATCTTTCATGGGCGGAGGCGGAACGTATTACAAAAACGTAAAAGAGAAAGCCTATACCGTGGATAAAGAGTTTATGGGAAAAGAGTTTCTTGTAAAAGATTCTTTAACTACTTACAAGTGGAATATGGAAAGTGAATCGCGGGTTATTGGTGGTTATACTTGTTACAAAGCAACTACTGTAATTCCGGCAAGTAAAACCGATTTTAGAAATTTCCGACCTAAAAAAGAAGAAGAAAAAAAAGCTGACGATACCAAAGAAGTAGCCAAGGATGAAGCCGTTAAAGAGAAAAAAACCAATTTTATGGACGACATCGATTTGCCTAAAGAAATTACAATCACTGCTTGGTATACACCAGAAATTCCGGTAAGTCAAGGTCCAGAAGGATATTGGGGTTTACCTGGATTAATTTTGGAAGTAAACGATGGAAAAACGACTATTCTTTGCTCCAAAGTAGTAATGAACGTAAAAGAAAAAGCAGAAATCAAGCAACCTAATAACGGGAAAGTAGTTTCTCAAAAAGAATATGATGAAATTGTAATTAAGAAAATGGAAGAAATGAGAGAAATGAATCAAGGTCACGGAAGAGGCGGAATGCAAATGCGAATTGGAGGTTGATTTCTTTAATTTTTTTCAAATAATTTTAATCAATACCCATTCATGAAAAGAATACTATTACTTGCCACGTTTACGTTTATTTCCTTTTTCTCCTATTCCCAATCCATAAAATTTGATGGTTTTATCACCGATACAAAAGCTGTTCCTTTAGAAATGGCGAATATAATGGCGGTAAATCAGGCGACAAAAGCCGTTGACGCGTATAGTATTACGAATGATAAAGGACGGTTTCAAATGGCCTTAAAACCCAATGCAACTTACAGTGTAAAAGTAAGTTATATAGGATATAAAGCGCTAGAGTTAACGATAAATACAACAACCGAAAACATCAATAAAATCATTACGCTCGAAGAGGGAACGATGCTCGAACAAGTTGAAATTGTTCGTGAAATGCCCGTTTCCATAAAAGGAGATACGATAGTTTATAATGCCGATTCGTTTAAAACGGGAACCGAAAGAAAGCTGGAAGACATACTTAAAAAATTACCCGGAGTAGAAGTAAATGCCGACGGTGAAGTAGAAGTGGAAGGTAAAAAAGTAACCAAATTAATGGTGGAAGGAAAAGATTTTTTCGATGGCGATACCAAATTAGGAGTGAAAAATATTCCTGCAGATGCTATTGATAAAGTACAAGTACTTCGTAATTATAATGAAAATTCTATCTTAAAAGGTGTCGAAAACAATCAGGATAATATCGCGATGAACATCAAACTAAAATCGGGGAAAAAGAATTTTTGGTTTGGCGACATCACTGCTGGTGGCGGATTTGACGATAAAGAAAAATTTGATCGTTATATTGTGAATCCGAAATTGTTTTATTACAGTCCGAAATACAGTATCAATCTTATATCCAATTTCAATAATATAGGCGAATTGCCTTTAACCGTTCAGGATTATTTCAAATTTACCGGAGGTTTCAGAAATATGATGTCGAAAGGAGGTTCTAGTTTTAATGTTTCGAGCAATGATTTGGGAATTTCACTTTTGCGGAATAACAGAGCCAAAGCGATTGATACTAAATTTGGTGCAACCAACTTTTCGTACAATCCGACAAAAGCATGGACATTAAGTGGCTTCGGAATCTTTTCTTCTTCTATTTCCGACTTAGAAACGAGGTCGCAAAACAATATTTTAGCGCCCAATTCTTCGCAAGTCGCTTCTACCGAAAACAAAAATGAAGTAACACATCAAAAAAGCACTTTGGGATTGTATAAATTAAGCTCGAGCTATAAACCGAATGCCAAGTTTCAATTTGATTATGATGTTTTAACGAAATTGTCACAACAAGATGAAGTCAATTCGTTAGACAGAGAAGCAATAGTAGCCAACACGTCAATTTCAGAAGACATTCTCACATCGAAAAAGCAAGATCTAACATCTGTTAATCAGAATTTGAGTTTTTATTACACACAAAGTGATAAAAATATTTTTGCTTTTGAAATGCAACATTTGTACCAAGACGAGGATCCTTTTTACAACGCTAATTTACAGTTTCAACCGTTTGCTTTAGCTGGTTATGTTCCTTTTCAAAATAGAAATGACATCAATCAAAATCGTTTTGTCAAAACCAATAAATTAGATGCCAAACTCGATTATTACTATATGGTGACGCCAAAAAGCAACATCAATGTTACAATTGGAAATACGTATTCGCAACAAAATTTTGATACCAGTATTTTTCAAATTTTGGATAATGGAACAGCCAATAATTTGAATGCTCCTGAAAATAACAATAATGTAAATTATTATTTCAATGATGTTTTCTTGGGATTGCATTATAAAATCCTTACCGGAAAATTCACTTTTACACCCGGAGTTAGTCTTCATAGTTACAATATGACGAACACCCAATTGGGAACACGATTTAATCAAAAATTCTACAGATTATTACCCGATTTTCTTGCGATTTATCAGATAAAAAAAGCGGAAACATTGACGTACAATTTCGGAATGACAAATAACTTCACCGATATCAATAGATTAGCAGAAGGATTTGTTTTAAACGGCTACAACAGTTTGTCTAGAGGCGATAGAACGTTAGAAAACGCCACATCGATTACGCATTCGTTACGTTATTTCAAATACAACATGTTTAATTTTGAAAATATTAGCGGTGCAGTGAGTTATTCTAAAGTTGTCGATGCCGTAAAGTCGAGAGCATTATTCAATGGTGTAAATCAAACCTCTTCTCCTTTTAATTCCGATTTTGCCGATGAATCAATTAATGGTTTCGGTAGCTACGGACGTTCTTTTCTTAGAAATTACAAAGCGTCATTTACGACTAGAATTTCTTGGTCAAAATTCAATAACATTCAAAACAATGTGCTGTCAACCAATGAAAGTTTTACGCAAGATTATACGATAAAAGCATCTACCAATTTTAAAAACATGCCCAATATAGAATTGGGTTATTCGTATACAGTTAACGATTACAGTAACTCTAAATTCTTTACCGATAAACCTTTTGTGCGTTTGGATTACTACTTCTTAAAAAGCTTTTCTTTCGTTTCGGAATATGAATTTTACCATTACTATAACCGAGATAGAACCGTTGAAAACGAATACGATTTCTTATCAGCAAGTTTGATTTATCAAAAAACAAAAGATAGTAATTGGGAGTATAAAATTTCGGCAACCAATTTGTTAAATACTACGTCTTTGAACGACGACAATTTTTCGCAATTCTCAACACGAACTTCACAATATTCTGTGCAACCGCGCTACGTTATTTTAAGTTTGAAATACAATTTATAGACGCAATTATTACAAATAAAAAAGCCTGTTCAAATCAATGAACAGGCTTTTTTATTTGCGAACCTTGCGGTGTCATCCTGAGCTTGTCGAAGGATCTCTTTGCGGTTAAATATTAAATCCCAAAAGCACTTTTTACTTTATCCACAAAATCTAATTTCTCCCAAGTAAACAATTCAACAGAAACTGTTTTTGTCAATCCACCTGGCGCATTAAAAGTTTTTGTAACGGTTTGTGGTGTCCTTCCCATATGACCATAAGCAGCAGTTTCACTGTAAATTGGATTTCTCAATTTCAAACGTTGCTCAATAAAATAAGGTCTCATGTCAAAAATGGCTTCTACCTTTTTGCTGATTTCTCCGTCAGTTAAATTCACTTTTGAAGTACCGTAAGTAACTACATTAATCGATGTTGGTTTTGCAACTCCAATGGCATACGAAACTTGAACTAAAATCTCATCACACAATCCAGCAGCAACCAAGTTTTTAGCAATGTGACGTGTAGCATATGCCGCACTTCGGTCTACTTTACTCGGGTCTTTTCCAGAAAAAGCACCACCACCGTGAGCTCCTTTTCCACCATACGTATCCACTATAATTTTTCTTCCTGTTAAACCGGTATCTCCGTGTGGACCACCGATTACGAATTTTCCTGTCGGATTGATATGATACGTTATATTGTCATTAAACAAATGTTCGTATTGTGGGTATTTTGCTTTAATTCTCGGAATCAAAATCGAAACCAAATCGCTTTTTATTTTCGCCAACATTTCAGCTTCTGGACCGAAATCGTCGTGTTGTGTAGAAATTACAATCGCGTCAATTCGAACCGGTTTGTTATCATCAGAATATTCTAAAGTAACTTGCGATTTAGCATCCGGACGCAGGTATTTAATCTCGTTATTTTCTCTTCTTAAATTAGCTAATTCAATTAACAAAGCATGCGATAAATCCAAAGCTAATGGCATGTAATTTTCTGTTTCATTGGTAGCGTAACCGAACATCATTCCTTGATCACCAGCGCCTTGCTCTTCTTTGCTAGCTCTATCAACACCTTGATTGATGTCTGCCGATTGCTCGTGAATTGCTGAAAGTATACCGCAAGAATTGGCTTCAAACATGTACTCACTTTTCGTATAACCAATTTTTCGGATTACTTCTCTAGCGATTTGCTGAACATCCAAATAGGTGTTCGACTTTACTTCACCAGCCAAAATAACTTGACCTGTAGTAACTAATGTTTCACAAGCCACTTTCGAATCGGCATCAAACGCTAAAAAATTGTCAATTAATGCATCAGAAATTTGATCTGCTACCTTGTCTGGATGTCCTTCACTCACCGACTCCGACGTAAATAAATAAGCCATACTGTTGTATTTTTAAATTAAAATTTACAAAAAAGATGCTAAGAAATTGCAGTAAAAAAACTAAAGAAGAACGCTGCTTTAGCATTTTTTACGAGGTTGCAAATGAAATTCACTGAACTCAAATAAAATCATTGCATTGTGAAGTAATCAGTTCAAATTTTTCCTCTTGTATTTTCGTGTGCAAATGTAATAAATCATTTTAATTATAAAAATTTATTTGTTTTTTTGTATTTAAAAGTTTCCTACTTTTGTGGCTATAACTTTAAAAATTACATCATCAAAACAACTATACTTACTTTATCTTTAATTTTGACTTTTGGATGTACACAAGCTCAAAATTTAATTACCGAAAACTTTGATGTTTTTCCAGCTACTTGGACAAAATTAAATTTGAGTTCGCCTGGTGGACTCAATATCTGGGGAGCAGCAACTGCGACTGTTATGACAAATATTGCTGGAGGAACTGGAGCCTACAATGGTCTGGCAGCAACATCGTATGCCTACGTAAATTTTTATAGTACTACAGGAAATAATACCATTAGCAATTGGCTAATTACGCCAGTTATCACTTTGATGGATGGCGATGTTATAAGCTTTTATTCTGTAAAGGGTCTCAGCGGAGGAACGGATGTATATGCCGATAATTTACAGTTGCGAATTAGTGCCAATGGTGCTGCTACTGTAAATCCAGTTGGGAATTTAGGCCTTGGCGATTTTACAACATTGGCATTAGAAATAAATCCGACTTTATCACCAACTGGATACGCCACAACTTGGACGCAATATTCTTACACCGTAACAGGATTGCCAGTTGCTACCGATTGTAAAGTGGCTTTTCGATATTTTGTAACGAGTGGTGGTCCAACAGGCACCAATTCAGATCAAATAGGCATTGATCAATATTCTATTGACAGACCAGTTGCTGGAACGGAAGATTTTTTCAATAGTAATTTTTCAATACATCCAAATCCAGCAAAGGATGTTTTGAATATTACATCTAAAAACGGAGCAATAATTGAAAGGGTTGCAATTATCGACATGCACGGAAGAACTGTGAACCAAGCTAACGAGTTTTCTTCTGAAACGATAGTAATGGATGTTTCGAATTTAGCAGAAGGAGTTTATTTTGTAAAAGTGCAATCGGAATTAGGTGTCGGAACTTCAAAAATTATCAAGAACTAAGAATAAACACTTTTACTTTTTTAACAACCTACAACACTACAACGTTGTAGGTTTTTTATTTTCAAAAACTATTGCAAAATACAATTCTATGTCCTTACTTTGTACCGTTCATAAATTTACTGATTGTTATCACGAAAGCTGGAGGGAATAGACCCGTTGAAAGCTTAGCAACCCTACAACTGTAGAAGGTGCTACATTCTAGTTTAAAGCAATTTAAGCAAAGATAACCACGAGAATTCTTCTCACTTTCCGATAACTTTTTATATTTTTTTTGAAGCTGTTTCCTGCTTTCCGCTTTATTCCCGATAAATAAAAACTACGGCTGAAAGCCTTGTTTTTCTAAATCGGGAGATACCGCTGCAATCAGGGCTAAGACACGAACTGTTTAATAAGATAAATTTTGCGAACCTTGCGTAAATCTTTGCGCACTTTGCGGTTAAAAAAGAATATGACCAAAATACAACAAGCCATACAACAAAGAATCCTCGTCCTCGACGGCGCGATGGGAACCATGCTTCAACGCAATAATTTCTCAGAATCCGATTTCCGTGGCGAACGCTTCAAAGATTTTCCACATCCGTTAAAAGGCAACAACGACTTGCTTTCGATTACCCAACCCGAAGCCGTAAAGCAGGTACACCGTCTCTATTTTCAAGCCGGCGCCGACATTGTCGAAACCAATACCTTTTCAGGAACCACCATCGGAATGGCCGATTACCATCTCGAAGATTTAGTTTATGAACTCAACTACCAATCGGCAAAAATCGCCCGCGAAGTAGCCGACGAATTTACCGACCGACCTCGCTTCGTAGCAGGCTCTATCGGACCTACCAACCGAACCGCAAGCATGAGTCCCGATGTAAACGATCCTGGATTCCGAGCCGTAACATTCGACGATTTGCGCATCGCCTACAAACAACAAGTGGAAGCGTTAATTGACGGTGGTTGTGATGTACTTTTAGTAGAAACTATTTTCGATACGCTCAATGCCAAAGCCGCTCTTTTTGCCATCGCAGAAGTCAAAGAAGAACGCAATTTAGATATTCCTGTAATGGTTTCAGGAACGATTACCGACGCATCCGGACGAACACTTTCGGGGCAAACCGTAGAAGCATTTTTAATTTCCATTTCGCATATTCCGTTATTAAGTATCGGATTCAATTGCGCACTCGGAGCCGACCAGTTAAAACCTTATTTGAAGCGATTGGCACACAATACACAACTTAATATTTCTGCACATCCCAATGCCGGATTGCCAAATGCTTTCGGTCAATACGATCAAACACCCGAAGAAATGCAGGCGTTAATAAAAGAGTATTTGCAAGATAATTTAATTAACATCATTGGTGGTTGCTGTGGCACCACTCCAGATCACATTCGCTTGATTGCTGAAGTTGCCGCCGAATTCCAACCAAGAAAATTTTTAGAAACGATATAATGGCGGAAGCAACAATTAAATATTTAAAACTTTCAGGTCTGGAGCCACTTATTGTGACGCCCGAATCCAATTTTATAAATGTTGGAGAACGAACCAACGTGACGGGTTCGCGTAAATTCCTGCGATTAATCAAAGAAGAAAAATACGACGAAGCCATTTCGGTTGCACGCGACCAGGTAGAAGGTGGCGCTCAAATCATTGATGTCAACATGGACGAAGGTATGCTCGACGGCGTCTATGCGATGACCAAATTCTTAAATCTAATCGCAGCCGAGCCCGATATTGCTCGTGTTCCGGTGATGATCGATAGCTCCAAATGGGAAATCATCGAAGCGGGATTAAAAGTCGTCCAGGGAAAAGGTATCGTAAATTCCATCTCGTTAAAAGAAGGAAGGGAAGCATTCGTTCACCATGCCAAACTCATAAAACGCTACGGCGCTGCCGTGATCGTAATGGCATTTGATGAAAATGGGCAGGCCGACAATTACGAAAGACGTATCGAAATCTGCAAAAGAAGTTACGATATTCTGGTTGACGAAGTGCACTTCCCAGCCGAAGATATCATTTTTGATCCGAATATTTTTCCAGTAGCTACCGGCATGGACGAACACAAATTAAACGCACTCGATTTCTTTCGCGCCACCAAATGGATTCGCGAAAATCTGCCATACGCCGGCGTTTCCGGTGGAGTGAGTAACGTTTCATTTTCCTTTCGTGGAAATGATAAAGTCCGTGAAGCGATGCATTCGGCGTTCTTATACCACGCGATTAAAAACGGCATGACGATGGGAATTGTAAATCCGGAAATGTTAGAGATTTATGATGAAATTGACAAAACATTATTAGAGCATGTAGAAGATGTTTTATTGAACAGAAGGGAAGACGCCACCGAACGATTATTGGATTTGGCTGAAAGTTTCAAAGGTGATTTCAAGACCAATGAAAAAGCAATCCAGGAATGGCGTAATGATTCTTTTCAGGTAAGACTTACGCATTCGTTGGTAAAAGGAATAGATGAATTCATCGAACTTGATGTCGAAGAAGCAAGGGCCAATTCCGAAAAAGCCAGTGATGTTATCGAGATTAATTTGATGGCGGGAATGAATGTCGTAGGTGATTTATTCGGAAGCGGAAAAATGTTTTTGCCACAAGTGGTGAAATCAGCGCGTGTGATGAAAAAAGCAGTGGCGTATTTATTGCCATTTATCGAAGCTGCAAAACGCCCCCCAACCCCCAAAGGGGGAGTAAAAACCACTGAATATTGGCAAACTGCAAATCCTTATAATTATGGTTTGCTAAAAAAGTATGCAATAAAGATGAGATATAAACCTACAGGTGCCGAAAGTATTTTATGGGACGCATTGAGCGGAAAAAAATTAGAAGGATTTAAGTTTAGACGCCAACACATTATTGGTAATTATATCGCAGATTTTATTTGTTTAAAAGAGAATATAATTTTAGAAGTTGATGGTGCCATACATCAATTGCCAGAAAATATTGCTAATGATGAAGAAAGAACATCTTGGTTAAGAAGTGAGGGTTATCAAGTAATAAGATTTACAAATGATGATGTTCTTTTTAATTTGGATGTTGTTTTAAATAAAATTCATGCGGCTTTGATGGCTCCCCCTTCGGGGGCGGGGGGGGCTGGAAAGATTCTAATGGCGACTGTAAAAGGCGATGTGCACGATATTGGAAAAAATATTGTAGCCGTAGTTTTAGGATGTAACAATTTTGAAATTATTGATTTGGGCGTAATGGTGCCACCCGAAAAAATCATCGAAGCCGCCATTCGTGAAAATGTTGATATTATTGGGTTGAGCGGATTGATTACGCCGTCATTGGATGAAATGGTCTATCTCGCTAAAGAAATGGACAAACTGAATATCAAGATTCCGATTATGATTGGAGGAGCCACCACTTCACGAGCGCATACTGCCGTGAAAATCGCACCCGAATACAAGGAAACTGTGATTCATGTCAACGATGCTTCAAGAGCGGTAACCGTTGCCAGTAATTTGTTGCAAGCCGAAACGAAAGGCGACTATGCCAAAAGCGTTCGAGACGAATATGATAAATTAAGAGAAGGGTATTTGAACCGAAGCCGAGACAAAAATTATTTATCAATAGAAGATGCCCGTAAAAATAAATTGCTATTGGATTGGACTAATTTTAATCAGGTTAAACCGAATTTCATCGGAACCAAAACCATCGAAGTCGAATTATCCGAATTGGTTGATTTTATCGATTGGACGCCATTTTTCAGTTCGTGGGAATTGTACGGGAAATATCCCGCGATTTTAACCGATGAGGTTGTGGGCGAGCAGGCGTCAGCTTTGTTTGCCGATGCCCAACAAATGTTGCAACAAATCGTTTCGGAGAAATGGTTGACCGCCAAAGGCATTCTTGGTATTTTTCCGGCGAACACCATAAACGATGATGATATTGAAGTAAGCCCCCTAACCCCTAAAGGGGGGCCAGCTTCAAAAGCAGTATTTCTAACGTTAAGACAACAATCGCAGAAAACTGCGGGTGCTCCCAATATAGCATTAGCTGATTTTATTGTGCCAAAGGATTCGAAAAAACAAGATTATATCGGCTGTTTCTGTGTGACTACTGGTTTTGGGGTCGATGAAAAAGCAGCCGAGTTTGAAAAGCAATTGGACGATTACAATTCGATTTTGGTAAAAGCACTTGGCGACCGACTGGCAGAAGCGTTCGCCGAATATTTGCATTTAAAAGTCCGTAAGGAAATTTGGGGTTATGCTTCCAATGAAAATTTATCTAACCAAGATTTAATCGATGAAGAATACAAAGGTATTCGTCCCGCGCCAGGTTATCCGGCTTGTCCCGATCATTTGGAAAAGCCAACTATTTGGAAACTCTTAAATGTCGAAAAAGAAATCGGAGTGACCTTAACCGAAAGCATGGCGATGTGGCCAGCATCATCGGTATCGGGTTATTATTTTGCAAATCCGGAAAGCAAGTATTTTGGACTTGGGAAAATCAAAGAAGACCAAGTCATCGATTACGCCAAAAGAAGAGGAATT
The DNA here is from genome assembly GCA_031387085.1 of Flavobacteriales bacterium. Lineage (GTDB taxonomy): Bacteria > Bacteroidota > Bacteroidia > Flavobacteriales > Flavobacteriaceae > Flavobacterium. The sequence continues at coordinate 14,322 of JANNCY010000087.1, forward strand.
TCAACAGAAGCAGCCACAAAATGGCTTTCACCAAATATAGCCGATTAAATTAGTCATAAAGTCTAAAGTCATAAAGTTCGTCAAGGACTTTCGACTTTCGACTTTCAAACTTTA
>JANNCY010000104.1:0-8407 GCA_031387085.1 Flavobacteriales bacterium
ATATACTTCAGGATGTCCTAAGAACCAGAATAAGTGTTCGAATAAAACGGGAGAACCACCTTGGTAATTTAAAACTTCTCCAGCGATATAGATATCCGATAAGAAGAAAGAAGTTCCGAAACTTCTATCCATAATCAACATTAATGCTGCTGAAAGTAAAACTGGGAATGAAATTACACCAATAACTGCTGTAATGAAAAACGCCCAGATGGTTAATGGAAGTCGGGTGAACGACATTCCTTTTGTTCTTAAGTTAATTACCGTTACGATATAATTCAATGACCCTAGTAATGATGCTGCAATGAATATCGCCATTGACGAAAGCCATAATGTCATTCCCAATCCAGAACCTGAAATCGCTTGTGGCAATGCACTTAACGGCGGATATATTGTCCATCCTGCCGATGCTGGTCCCGATTCAACAAATAAGGATATTACCATTATTACACTTGAAAGGAAAAACAACCAATACGATATCATGTTCAATAATCCAGAAGCCATATCTCGTGCACCACATTGAAGTGGAATCAACAAGTTACTGAACGTTCCACTTAAGGCAGCGGTTAATACAAAGAATACCATGATGGTTCCGTGAATGGTAATCAACGAAAGATAGGTTTCATTCGTCATTACTCCACCCGGAGCCATTCTTTCTCCAAGGAAAAAGCTGAATATTTTAAAAGATTCTTCTGGCCAAGCTATTTGCATTCTGAATAGCATGGACATACCAACACCAATAATACCCATTATAATACCTGTTAAAAGGTATTGTTTGGCTATCATTTTATGGTCAATACTAAAAATATATTTAGTAATGAACGTATCTTTATGATGGTGCTCTTCGTGGTGATCGTGTTCGTTGTGATCGTGTTCGTGACTCATTGCTGACATTTATAAATCAATTATTTTTTTTTGTTTTCTGGTGCTGCTGACGCTACTAAAGTGGTGTCTTTTTTAGCTGTTGCAGTTGTATCGGCTGGTTTTGTTGCATCTGTTGTTGTTCCTTCTGCTGGTGCTGCTTTGGAAGCTGTTTCAACTTTAACGGCATCAACTAATGTTCCTTTTTCTTTTAACCATTTTTTATAATCTGCTGGAGTATCCACAACAATTTTCATCTGCATATTGTAGTGAGATGCGCCACAAATTTTATTACATAATAACAAGTAATCAAAAGTGTAAGGATCAAGAGGTGCTTTTCCATCGGCAACCAATAGCACACTTTTTTTCTGTCTGATGGTATTGATGTTGTCTACTTTTGCAATCATGTCGGAGTCTTCTCTCATATCAAGAGTTGTTCTCGTTGCTGTGAAAGAAAAATTGGTAACCATTCCTGGAACACAATTCATTTGTGCTCTAAAGTGTGGCATATAAGCAGAATGCAGTACATCTTGAGAACGCAATTTAAAAATGATACGTTTTCCAGTTGGAATGTGAAATTCTCCTGTAACCGTTTTGTCGTCTTGTGCATTTGGATCGGCTAAATCAACTCCCATCGTATTTACACCTTCGATGTATCTCACGTTGGCTTTTCCAAGAACATTATCATCTCCTGAATATCGTGCTTCCCAGGCGAATTGTTTCGCATATAATTCGATTATGATGGCATCTTGTTCGTCTTCTTTATCCACGAACATAATGTCTGACCATGCGTACAATCCATAAAAAATTAAAACCGCTAATACTAAAGCTGGAATTGCACTCCAAATAAATTCTAATTTATTATTGTCGGCAAAATATGTAGCTACTTGACCTTTTCTACCTCTGTATTTGTAGGCGAAATAATGTAATAAAGCTTGTGTAATCGTTTGTACAATGAAAATCAATATCATTGAAATTATCATTAGATTATCTAATAATGGTCCGTGTTCAGAAGCTGAATCATCAATTAATGGAAATTTACCACAATAGTATATACTAAGAATAGTTGTTAAATAGATAAATCCTAAGAAACCAAACATTAAGTACCCTTGTACTTTGTTATCACTATCATTTGCAACTTGTGAGTTTTCACTTTTTTGCCCAACTTGCGTTAAATCAAATATTTTAGTTAATTGCCATATCGCAATTGCTAATAGAACTAAAACAATAAGTACCAATAAACTTGTCATTGTGGTTTACTTTAAATATTAATAATGAAAATGTTTACTTTCTTCAATGTAAGGATTTCGTTTTGGAGTTAAAGGTGCTTTTGTTAAAGCAGTAAAAACAACGAAAATAAACAATCCTAAGAAAAACAATACGGATGCAATTTCAGAAACACCAATAAACCATTGATCTCCTACTGTTGCTGGCATAATCATATTGAAGAAATCAATATAATGTCCTAATAAAATAACGACACCAGCTGCAACAATAATTGGAGCGATTCTTTTGAAATCGGTATTGATAAGTACCAATATTGGGAAAACAAAGTTCATAACTACTGCGCCAAAGAAAGGTAAGTTGTAATGTTCAATTCGTGTTACAAAATAAGTTACCTCTTCTGGAATGTTGGCATACCAAATTAACATGAATTGAGAGAACCATAAGTACGTCCAGAATACACTGATACCAAACATGAATTTTGATAAATCGTGAATGTGGCTTGAGTTTACATGTTCTAAATAGCCTTTTGATTTTAGGTATAAGGTCACCATTGAAATCGTCGTAATTCCACTTACAAAGAAGCTGGCGAAAACGTACCATCCAAATAACGTACTGAACCAATGCGGATCAACCGACATAATCCAGTCCCAAGACATAATCGATTCGGATACAATAAAGAATACCAAAAATCCAGCCGATATATTAAAATTCTTTTTGTAGTACGCATTATCGTTGGCTTCGTCTTGAGCAAGGCAATTTTTTCTAGAAAAATAACGGTATAAATTCCAACCTAATAAGAAAACAGCTGCTCTAATTATCCAGAAAGGAAAATTTAAATAGCCTGATTTTGCTGCAATCATTTTATCATAATTTGGAGAAGTAGGATCGGTAATTCCTTCTTCCATCCAAGCAAATAAATGATTGGTTTCAAAAACATGCAATCCAATAAGTACTAAAAATATAAAGAAGATAACCGATATAACAGGCAAGAATGCTGTTATTCCCTGCATTACTCTAAACAATACTGGCGACCATCCTGCTTGTGCTACTTGTTGAATTCCGTAGAAAGCTAAAACTCCCATGGTGATTAACAAAAAGAAAATACAAGCTATATAGAGTGCTGCCCATGGTTTATTTTGTAATTGTTGTAAAACGTGATGTAAATGTTTTTGATGTTCCAAATGTTCTTTAGCTTGATCCCAGTTTGCACCTCGTTCTTCAGGTTTTGCAGCTTCGTGTGCCGCGTGTGCATCAACATGCTCTTCTTCTGAAGCTACTTCTTTAGAAGAATGATCTTCTGCTACAGTATTTTCAGCAACATTTATACTAAGTGAATCTTTAGTTATCGTAGTATTCCCAGAAATCTTTCCATCAGCAGAAATACGAATTGAATCTTCAACTTTAGTATTATCTACAGGTGCGGGAATATTTTTCAGTTCCGGTTTGTGTTCAGTTGCTTCTGCTTGGTGTCCACCTTCGTGATGACTTGCCGCTACAATTTTTTCTACGTCTTCAATAGTTTTAGGAGTAGATAAAAAACCATACGTAATACCTACTAATCCTAGGATCATTAGTACAATTGCTGTGGTTCTTAATTTATTTGAAAATGTATACATATCTTTAACAATCTGTTTATTCAACAATTATAATTTGTTTTTTAGTTGTAGCACGTACTCGGCAACTAACCAACGCTCGTTTTGACTCAATTGATTTGCATGTGATCCCATGGAATTCAAACCGTAAGTTACAACATGAAAAACACTTCCTTTGTTTATCTCTCTGTCTTTATAACTAGGAACCCCTAAAAACTTTTCTTGTTTTACTAATTTCCCTTTACCATCTCCGGCAGTTCCGTGACAGATGGCACAGTAAATACCGAACAATTCTTCTGCTTTTTTCATATCCACTGCAGTTGAATCAAGAGGCGATTTTAAATTGGCAGCTTTTACAGCAAGCAAAGCTTCTGGAGTATTCGGATATTCGTAAGGAACAAATCCTCTTTTGATTGCTCCATTCGGAGGCAATTGTCCTTCTTTTCCTTTTAAGCCGTAAGGGGAATTAAAAGCAGCTGATTCAGAATAGGTTTCATAACTAACAGCTTCGTACATGTTAGGCATATATTGATAGTTAGGCTTGTCATCACTTTTACAAGAAGCGAATGCCATTACCACCACCAATACTACGGTTATTTTTAATACACTTTTCATATCTAAATTAATGCTTTTCTATTACTTTAACTTCAACCGCACCTGTACTTTGTAAAAAAGAAGTCAATTCTGCTTCGTTATTATTTACAGCTATTTCCATTAAGAAATGATCGTCAGTTGTTCTCAAATCTGGATTTTCCGCCTTTTTGAATGGCCATAATTTACTTCTCATATAGAAGGTAATAACCATTAAATGCGCCGCGTGAAAAACGGTCATCTCAAACATAATTGGCACAAACGCTGGCATGTTTTGATAATAAGCAAAACTTGGTTTTCCTCCGATATCTTGTGGCCAATCTTGAATCATGATATAATTCATCAATGTTGTTGCCACTGTCAATCCAATAAGACCATAGATGAAGGCACATATTGCCAATCGTGTTGGTGCTAAACCCATTGCTTTGTCCAATCCGTGAACAGGGAAAGGAGTATAAACTTCTTCGATATGATGATGTGCTTTTCTGGCTTGCTTTACAGCATCCATTAAGATGTCATCGTCATTGTATATTGCGTGTATAACTTTATTACTACTCATAATAACTACTACTATTTTTCTGAATGATTATCGCCTGCTTTTTCTCTTGCTCTTTTGTAAAATTCTCCAGAAGATTTTAAAATTGTTTTAACCTCTGCTTGCGCGATTACTGGGAATGTTCTCGCATACAATAAAAATAATACGAAGAAGAATCCAATTGTTCCGATGAAAATTCCAATATCTACAAAGGTAGGTTGAAACATGGTCCATGATGATGGAAGGTAATCTCTGTGTAACGAGGTTACGATGATTACAAAACGTTCAAACCACATTCCGATGTTTACTACAATTGAGATGATGAATGAGAACATGATACTTGTTCTTAATCGCTTAAACCACATGAACTGCGGAGAGAACACGTTACAAGTCATCATCGACCAGTATGCCCACCAATAAGGACCAGTTGCTCTGTTTAAGAAAGCGTATTGTTCAAATTCTACTCCCGAATACCATGCTACAAATAACTCGGTAATGTAAGCTACACCTACAATAGATCCTGTAATCATGATTACGATATTCATTAATTCGATATGTTGAACGGTGATATACGCTTCCAAATTACATACTTTACGCATAATAATAAGAAGTGTATTTACCATTGCAAATCCAGAGAATACCGCTCCAGCAACGAAGTACGGAGGGAAAATCGTGGTATGCCAACCCGGAATTACCGATGTAGCAAAATCCATCGATACAATCGTGTGTACCGAAAGTACCAGCGGTGTTGCTAAACCTGCAAGTACAAGAGAAACCTCTTCAAAACGTTGCCAGTCTTTAGCTCTTCCGCTCCATCCAAAACTTAAAATAGAATAGACTCTTTTGTTGAATGGTGTGATTGCTCTATCTCTAAGCATTGCAAAATCGGGTAATAAACCTGTCCACCAGAAAACCAATGATACTGATAAATAGGTTGAGATTGCAAATACGTCCCATAAAAGTGGCGAGTTAAAGTTCACCCATAACGAACCAAATTGATTCGGAATTGGTAATACCCAATACGCTAACCACGGGCGACCCATGTGAATTACTGGAAAAATTGCCGCTTGAATTACCGAGAAAATCGTCATTGCTTCTGCAGAACGATTAATGGCCATTCTCCATCGTTGACGGAATAATAATAATACTGCTGAGATAAGCGTTCCGGCGTGACCGATACCTACCCACCAAACGAAGTTAGTGATATCCCATGCCCAACCTACTGTTTTGTTTAATCCCCAAGAACCGATACCGGTAGAGATCGTGTAAATAATACAACCTACTCCCCATAAGAAAGCAGCTAGTGCGATAGAAAATACAGTCCACCACTGTTTGTTTGCTCTTCCTTCAACAGGTGCAGCTATATCAACAGTTATATCGTGATAACTTTTATCACCTATAACTAAGGGTTTTCTAATGGGTGCTTCGTAATGAGACGACATATTATTATTTTAGATTTTAGATTTACGATTTACGATTTCATAAAAACAGTAAATTCAATCAATTTTACTTTAAAATTATTTTTAGGTTTTCTAATTTCTGACTTCCGTCTTCCATCTTCCAACTTCTTTCTTAAATATTTCTAACTTTCACTTGATAAACCACATTTGGTTTTGTTCCAACGCTTTCCAATAAATGGTACATTCTTTCGTCTTTAGCCAATTTAGCTATAGTACTTTCTGTATCATTTACATCTCCAAACATCATTGCACCGGTAGAACACGCATTTGAACAAGCCGTTTGGAATTCACCATCTACAATAGCTCTTCCATCGCGTTTCGCATCAAGAATTGTTTTTTGTGTCATTTGAATACATAATGAACATTTTTCCATTACTCCACGAGAACGAACATTTACATCTGGATTTAGTACCATACGTCCTAAATCATCATTCATGTTGTAATTGAATTCGTCATTGTTGCTGTACAAGAACCAATTGAAACGACGTACTTTATACGGACAGTTGTTAGCGCAATAACGCGTTCCAACACATCTGTTGTAGGCCATATGATTTTGACCTTGACGGCTATGTGATGTTGCAGCAACAGGACAAACCGTTTCACAAGGTGCGTGGTTACAGTGTTGACACATTACAGGTTGGAAAACTACTTGTGGATTATCGTTTGGTTTTTCCATTTCACCAAATCCACTTAATGATCCTTTTTTACCTGTTAATCCGTCGAATTCTTCTTTCTTAGTATCATCTTGTGCGAAAGTATCTTCAGAAGAATAGTATCTGTCAATACGCAACCAGTGCATATCACGGCTTCTTCTAACTTCAGCTTTCCCAACTACAGGTACATTGTTTTCTGCATGACAAGCAATAACGCAAGCGCCACATCCGGTACACGCATTTAAGTCGATAGATAAGTTAAAGTGATGTCCAACCGAACGATCAAATGATTCCCATAAATCTACTTTTGTAGCTGCTACTTCTTCGTGATCTAGAGATACTTTCGGAACTTCATTCCAAATTTCAGCATCTTTAGTATTGAAAATAGTTAAGGTGGTTTCTTTAACGATATCACCTCTACCCATTAACGTTCTTTGCGATTGAACACAAGCAAATTCGTGTTCTCCATCGGCTAAAACTACTTGAGCAGCTTGTACATTATTAAAGTTAGTATAGAATGAGTAAGCGTTAACGCCTACTTGCATTTCTTCTTTTAAGGCGGCTTTTTTACCGTATCCGAAAGCCAAACCAACAGTTCCTACTGCTTGTCCTGGTTGTACGATAACGGGAACTTTCATTTTAGTTCCGCCAACAGTTACAGTAGCATAACTTCCGTTTAAACCTCCATTGGCTGCATATTCATTAACCATTTTCAATCCGTCAGCATCGGCTTTAGAAATCGTAAGGTAATTATCCCAAGAAACCCTTGTAATTGGATCTGGAAACTCTTGTAACCAAGGATTGTTAGCTTGTTGACCGTCTCCTAAACCTGTTTTTGAATACAGATTTAATTCCAATCCAGCAGCTGGTTTTGATTTTGCTAATTCACTAGCAGCACCACTGTAATCGGCAGTTCCTCCAGATGAAGCAACTACTCCGCTAACAACAACTCCGTCGTGAACTACTTTATTCCACGTAGCACCTGCAGTATAACTTGATGAATTTGCTTTTAAGTAATCATAATACGAACCGATAGTTCCGTTCAATGATAACAAAGCGTCTTGGAATTGTTTGGTATTAAATAAAGGACGAATCGTTGGTTGTACTAAAGAATAGGTTCCTTTAGTTAAACTGTGATCGTTCCATGATTCTAAATAATGAGGTACTGCGGCAGCGATTGTTGTAACAGAAGCTGTTTCGTCTTCCTTCAAAGAAAACGCTACTGATAATTTTGCTTTCTTAAGACCTGCGGCAAAGGCAGCTCCATTAGCCAAAGTATATACTGGATTTACACCACTCATAATGATCGTGTGTACATTTCCAGCATTCAAATCAGCAACTAATTGTGCTACTTTTTCGTTCGATCCTTTACGGATTTGTCGTGTTCCCGAAGTAACAAAAGCTTCACTTCCTAATACTTGGTTGATTGCTATAACTAGTAATTGTACATTTTTATCTTGAATTCCAGATACCAAAACGCCTTTACTTCCA
>JANNCY010000046.1:0-17582 GCA_031387085.1 Flavobacteriales bacterium
CAGCTTTAGATTTAGGCAACAACATTACAGTTGCAAATTATGAAACAGAGGTAAATTTGTTATTAAGCAAATTAAGCACCTATAACACCGCGCTGAGCACAATAGATGATTTGTATAACATTTGCATTGCTCAAATTGATGTTATAAGAGATTGGAACGAAAGAGTTCTAACCGGAGTTGCCACCAAATATGGGAAAAACAGTTCTCAATATGAAATGGCTGGCGGTGTAAGAAAAAGTGAACGTAAAAAAGCAACACCAAGAGCAGAAATTTAATAAAAGTAAATCCTCTAAAAATGAAAACCATTTAGCGAAAGTTAAATGGTTTTTTTGTTTTTACATTCTTAACTCAGATAGCGTGGATTACTTCTTCAATTCGCTTCGCTCGGGTTATGAACTATTGCTCGTTTTGTGCTCGTGTAAAAAATAATTTTCACAACTTCGTTTTGTGGTTATGGAAAATAAACCTTTTCATAAGTCGCAACAGATTCATAGCCGCAAGACGTTGTGCGACATGCTAAAAAAAAATCAGGATAAAATAATTATGATATACATAAAAGATATACCTTTGTAATATAAAATTAAAGTATATGAAAACAGTATCATTAAAAATAGACGACTCAATATTTGGAGAGACCGAAAAAATTCTTTCAAGAATTAGCATGCCAAGAAATAGATATATTAATGAGGCGATTGAATATTATAACAAGGTTCAAAAAAGACAAATTTTAGAAAAAATACTTAAAGCTGAATCTGAGTTAGTGAAAAAAGATTCTATGAACATTTTAAAGGAATTTGAAAAAATTGACTATGCAGATTAATCAATATGAGATTTGGATTGCAGACTTAAATCCAAAAATAGGAACAGAAGCCGGAAAAACAAGACCTGTTTTAATTGTCCAGACAAATTTATTGAACAAAATTCCACATCCTTCAACAATTGTCTGTCCATTAACAACAAATATTCAGAAAGATTCAGATATTTTAAGAGTTCATTTAAAAAAAGGAATGGCAAATCTACATGAGAATTGTGATATAATGATTGATCAAATTCGAGCAATTGACAATAAAAGATTAATTAAAAAAGTTGGTAATTTACCTTCCGATTTAGTTGAAAAAATTAAAGAAAATATATCTATAATTATTGATTTGGATTAAAGCACGATTGCACAACAGCAGTTACAATCTATTGTTCGTTTTGTGCTAATGGAAAATATATTTTCCTTAACTTCATTTATTAGTAATGGAAAATGAACGTTCCATAAGTTGCAACAGATTTATAGTTGCGGGACGTTGGCAGTAATACTATTTACGCGCGACGAAAGACGCTTCGTTTCTGAAGCGTCTTTTCTTAAATTAAGAAATTTGAATTATCGTTTAATAACGCGAAGGTTTTTAGTAGTATCATCTTGTGATACAATTACATTGTAAACGCCAGGTGGATAGTTCGCTCCTATTTGTAGGTTTTCGATTTCTGAGATGGCAACATTTCTGTTTTCAATTTGTTTTCCTAACATGTCGTAAACTCTTATTTGAATGGTGCTTTCTGAAGATGTTTTTACATTAAACATAACGTTTTCTGCAAATGGGTTAGGATAAGCAATCGCTTTAAACTCGTTTGAAACGACTTGACTGGTTTTAGCTATACCTGGAGTAGTTATGTTACATAAAGCACCATAAGGTCCCCAATTACCATCTATTTTAACAGCAACCTGAACTGTATACTGTGTTCCTGGTAATAAACCTGAGAACAAAGTAAAGTTGAAAGTGTTTACTGGTCTATCCAATACGCTATTATAACCTAAGCTTGTATTGTATAAATTAAAACGGTACTCAGAAGCTCCAGAAACAATAACTGCTGCAAAATTTTCAACATAACTTATAGCCGTATAATTACATTGTAAAGGTCTTATTCTTGTAGTAGGGAATAGAGCTGTAGTTATACTACATCCTGCACTGTATGGCAAATAAGTTCCATCTGTGTTTTGCAACGCCACTTCTACAAAATATGTCGTACCAAATGTTCTCATTGGTAATGATATTTGACTGAAGCTAAATCGATTCAATCCTGAGTCGACTATTTGAACTGCACTTGTTGCTGTATTAGTTACTCTGAATCTATATCCAGTGATACTAGCATAATAAGAACAATAAACATATTGTGTCATAGAGGTGAGCGTAGTTCCACACTGTGCTTCAATTGTTGAAGTAGGTGATGGTGTATTTACTAAACATGGCGGACCATAACTAACACCTCCGTTTGTAGATACTTCAATTTGATAAAGTGTTCCTAATGTTACTCCTACAAGATTTGACAAAGCAAATGAATTTACAGGTCTAACTATAGTTTGAACTACGTTTGTAACCATATTTTTCAATCTAAACGTATAACTTGAAGCTCCTATAACTATTGGTGTATTGATAGTAACACTTAAGCCACTAATTGTAGCTCCACATGATGATCCAACAGTAAATGTATTTACAGTAATAACCAAATTCAAAGTAGCAACATTTGGACAACCTGCAGCATTAGTAGTAGTATTTGTATAAACACCACTTGTAGTATATGTTAGACCTGAACCTAAAGAACCTGACCAAGTATATGAACCACTAGCTGTTATTGATAAACTTCCATTAGTACTACTGTTGTTGATTGTTAAATTTAAAGTAGCCGTATTACATCCTACTGTATTAGTAATATTCTGACTTGCTGTATAAGTAAGACCTGTTCCAAAAGGTAAAGGCCAAGTAAACGAACCGCCACATTGCGTTTGAGTTACACTACCGTTAGTTGTAATTACACCAGCACCAACAGTTACCGAATAAGTTGCTAAATTAGAACATCCAAAATCATTTGTTATGGATAAAGTATAAGGCGTTGTACTACTTGGAGTGACATTAATACATGTTGTAGTTCCTAAATTACCTGAAGGGTTTGACCATTGTAATGAAACACCAGGTACATACATTAAATCTTTTATAGTGCTTGAAAAAAGTGTAGGCGTTAAAACTGTAGTTGTTGCATGTGTAATTAAGTTCAACCTATAAAGTACATCACCAGAAGTACCCGATACATAACAAACATTGTTACCTACATATTCGATGCCTTGCCCTGAATTTGCAAAGGAATAAGTAAATAATAATCCAACGGTACCTACACTACTTATTTGGTATAAACTCATATTGGTTGTGCCAGTTGAATAAAGCAATCGGTTGGCATCAAAATCATAAGTAAGTCCAGCCGCAGAAGTTGGCAATCCAACAGCAAAGGCAGTTGGCGTTAAAGCTGGATTATTATAATTTATTTTTTGAATGGTTCCATTATTAAAAGTGGCATACATAATTCCGTTATTATCAAAAGTAAAGTCTACTACTAGATTGCTACCTAATGTAGATAAGACAAGTCCTTTAGCTACCATTGTATTGGTTGCCAAATCAAGGGTAAACAATCTTCGTCCGCTACTTTCTTTAATAATAAAAACTTCTCCTGTAATTGGATTTCTATCCATAGCATAGTTATTTCCAGAACTTGGACCTGTATAACTGTTGTCTCTTACAAGAGTGTGCGAAGTGAAATTAGTGGTAAATTTTGCAATAGAATTTGCAGAAGTAAAAGCAGTTAAGCCATAAATCGCCGAACTTCTTGCTGGTACAGAAGAACACAATTGCACTGTTTGTGGATCACAGGAAGTAGTACTGCCAGTTTGGGTTATAGTTAGTGGTGTTGTTATACCTGTAAAAATTAAATTTGAAGTAGGTATATCACAGCCCCCCTGTGCAAAGGTTATAAGTGTAGCAAAAAAAGAGGCGAAAATTAAAATAAATAAAGTAATTTTTTTCATAATGTTATTAGTAAGTATAGTAATAATGTTTTATTATAAATTTAAAAAGGTTAAAAGTAAAACTTTTTTTTTATTACCATTACTTTTACGATTAAATGTTTAGATAATCGTTTACTGACAAACGTACATAAAAAAACTCCTCAATTTTCTTAAGGAGTTTTTTAAAATTGAAAGTATAAAAAATTATCTTTTGATTACTCTTAACGTTTGGGTTTTATTCTCTTGAGATACAATAATATTATACATTCCAGAAGGATAGTTTGCACCTAATTGCAGGTTTTCAATATCAGATACTTCAACATTTCTGTTTTCAATTTGTTTTCCTAGCATATCGTATACTTTAATTTGAATTGTAGTTTCTGATGCTGTTTTCAAATTAAACATAAAGTCTTCGGCAAATGGGTTGGGATAAGCAACTGTTTTAAATTCATTTGATAGCGATGGAATAGTTTTACTAAATCCAGGAGTTGTTATTTTACATATAGCACCATAAGGTCCCCAAACACCATCTATTTTAACGGCAACTTGAACAGAATAGGTTTTTTCTGAAACTAATCCTGAAAACAAATTTAAGTAGAATTTGTTTGTGGGTAAATCAATACTACTTGAATATCCTATGCCTGAATTTGATAAATAAAAACGATAATCTGAAGCTCCAGAAATAATAACTGCAACAATATTCTCAGTGTTACTTGTAGCTTGATATCCAATTTCATTACATTGCATTGGTCTTATTCTTGATGTTGGGAATGGTGGTGTAGTAATTTCACATCCTTTATTGTAAGGCAAATAGGTAATTCCATCGGTGTCTCTTACTGCAACTGCTACTAAATAAGTAGTTCCAAATGATTTTGAATCCAATTGATTAAAATTAAATCTGTTTACTAATGTACTCAATAGTTGTGTTACATTAGTTCTAGTATTGGTTACTCTAAATCGATATCCTGTAACACTTGGAGCAGCGGTACAATAAATATTTTCTGAAATTGATGATAGTGTAGCACTACAATGAACTCCAATATTAGAAAACGGAAATGGCGTATTAAGTAAACACGGCGGTCCATAACTATCGCCACCATTTGTAGAAACTTCAATTTGATAAGGAGTACCTAAAGTAATTCCAGCATAATTTGAAAATGCAAATGAATTTACAGATCTAACGATAATCAGAATGCTATTTGTAACCCTATTTTTCACTCTAAAAGTGTAGCTTGTAGCTCCAAAAACAACTGGAGTATTTATAGTAGTTGCTAAACTTGTAATCGTCGCTCCACAAGAAATCCCTACTGTAAATGTATTTACTGTTATTGGTAAATTCAATGTAGCAACATTTAGACAACCCTGCTCATTTGTAGTGTGTGTATAACCATCACTCTTAGTATAGGTAAGATTTGAACCTAAAAGATCCGACCAGGTATAAGAACCAATTGCTGTGCTAGTTATACTTCCATTAGTAGTCGTGCTTTTGAAGGTCGAATTAGATTCTTTAATACCAAAACTGCTTTGTTTAAAATTGGCAGCAATTTCTTTCGAATAGAAAAAATTACTATTTAGTAAAGAAAAAACTATAAATACTCTAATAAGTAGGTGATGAATTTTAAATTGATTCAGAATGAGGTCAATTCTTTTTAATTGGGTACTATTTTTCATAATAATTCATTTTTATGGTTAAACCTTTTTTTGCTATGCAAGAATATTTTAGATTTTGATTTCTTTCAGTTGTTTGATACAAAGTTAGGAGAAAGACATTGGTGGAATATTACAACATTATTGAATTCATTTGCACAATTATTTTTGAATAGGCCCAAAAAAAAAAGATAAAGAAGAAATTACCATTTTGGACAAAAAGCCACAGATTTTATCTGTTAAAACGAAATAAATGTTTTATAAAAAAACGCCTCAATTTCTTGAGGCGTTTGGTATAATTACATTTTAAAATAACTATCTTTTGATAACCCTCAAGGTTTGACTATTTTCGCTTTGAGATACAATTATATTGTATATTCCAGAAGGATAGTTTGCACCTAATTGCAGATTTTCAATATCAGATACTTCAACATTTTGATTATCAATTTGTTTTCCTAACATATCGTACACTTTAATCTGAAGGGAACTTTCAGATGCTGTTTTCACATTTATCATAAAATCATTAGCAAAAGGATTAGGATAGGCAACAGCTATAAATTCATTTGAAATAGCTTGAACTGTTTTACTTAAACCTGGTGTAATTATTTTACAGGCAACTCCAAATGGACCCCAATTACCATCTATTTTAAGAGCAACTCTAACAGAATATGTTGTACCAGGTAATAGTCCTGAGAACAAGTTTAAATTAAATGTATTTAAATTTCTATCCAATGTACTTGAATAACCTATGCCTGTGTTAAATAAATTAAATCTGTATTCTGATGCACCTGCAACGATAATAGCTTGAAAATTTTCTGTAGTACTACTTGCTTGATATCCAACTTCATTACATTGAATAGGACGTATTCTTGTTGTTGGAAATGGTGCTGTAGTTACCCTACATCCTGCACTATAGGGTAAGTAAGAACCATCTGTGTTTTTCAATGCAACCTCTACAAAATAAGTCGTTGCAAATGTTCTCATTGGTAATCCCACTTGACTGAAGCTAAATCTATTCAATCCTGAATCAATAATTTGAACTGCATTAGTAGTTGTATTTGTTATTCTAAATCGGTAACCAGATATATTAGCATAATAGGTACAATTTACATACTGAGTCATCGACGTAAGTATAGTTCCACACTGAGCATCTAAAGTAGATGTAGGTGAAGGTGTATTTACAACACAAGTCGGACCATAACTAACACCACCATTTGTAGACACATCAATTTGATATGGAGTCCCAAAGGTAATGCCAGCATAATTAGATAGTGCAACTGAATTAACTGGTCTTGTTATTATTTGAACTGTATTTGTTGCTAAATTTTTAACTCTAAACATATACGAAACAACTGCTGAAACCAATGGTGTGTTAATTGTAACATTGAGTCCGCTTATAGTAGCGCCGCAATTAGTCCCAATTGTAAATGTATTCACTGTAATTATCAAATTCAAGGTGGCAACATTACACCCAATTGTATTAGTAAAAACACCACTTGTGGTATAGGTAAGTCCAGTTCCATATGGCAATGGCCAAGTATATGGCGCATTTGAAGTTACATTCGCGCTTCCCAATGTTGTATTTGGAGTATAGCTTACGGTTACTGTCGCTGAATTACTTGGGCATGATGAAGAACCACTTTGAGTATACGTATAAACACCCAAAACTGGTCCAGACCAAACACCGCCTGAAGCTGGCGAACCTGTTAAGGCTGCAAATAATTGTGCTGGCGTTGGATTTGTACCGGCACAAACCGTTAAAGTTCCATTACTACCAGCACTAGCAGCGGCAGAAGAAATCGTTACGTTTGTACCATTATCAATACCTAAGTTTGCAGTGTCTGTGCTGTTTACTCGAATTCTATAACTAGAGCCACCAGTCGTAGTAATCGGAATAATTGCATTGATTGTTCCTGTTAATGCAGTTGAAGTAAGCGAACCAATTATTGTTCCTGGGAAATTACCTGCTACATCTGAAAGTTCTGCTTTAAATATATTACCGGCATTCCAAACACCACTTGAAGCGGTATAAGTAATTGGTAGCGTTTGACCTGCACAGAATGCTGTTCCTGCAAATGAATTTGTAATCGATTGACTAAATACAGCGAATGGTGACAAACTGGTAAGTACAACATTGAAAGATCCTGTATAAGCACCTGGATCATCTCCAGATACTGCTGCAGTAGCATCAGAATAAACCCATTGTCCACCTGTGTAATGTCCAAGATTACATGATGATCTGTCGAAACCAACACCTTCATCAGCGCCATTCCATTGTAATTTCATTTTAATATAATCACCGTTTGGAATACTACCGGTAGCAAAAAATGTTATTAAAATACTTCTAGGACTTATTGCATTTCCTATTGGGTTTTCATCCGAATCATAAGCTGTAGAAACACCATCGGCTACTCTTGCTCCTAAAACCAAAGGTTGACCGGTAACACTAAAGAGTTGATAAGTAACTGGTTTGTAACCTGTTTGAGTACCTATAGGATATACTATTTGTGTATTAGGTCCACCAACAAAGGTTATTAATTGTCTTTTTAAAGATCCTTTACCATTAGTAACAATATATTTTGTAGGTGAAGCACCAGTTATAGTTGCATCAGAAACTAATTGTAAATCCTGACCACCAAAAAGATAGATTTTACCATTTGTAAGTTTTAGGTCTCCGCTAACAGTTGTAAGTTTAGGAAATGAGGGTGATTCTCTTATTTCTAAACCTGTTGCGTTGTCTACCGTTAATTTATGGAAACTAGATAACACGCCTTCAATCTTTTGTACTGCCGTTCCATCAAAAATCACAGTACTCGTTCTCGGATCAAAAGTTCCTCCGTTATTGATCCAGTTGCCTGATACAAAAATATCTGTTGCTGTTCCTGCATCTAAATTTCCAGATTGGATAGTAATTGTTCTTGCATGGCAAACAGGAAACTGCCAAACAGTATGTGATGTTACGTTTGATTTATTAACAGTTAAATCATTAAAATATTGTGTTGAAGAAGTTCCTCCAATTATTGAATTCCCAGAACCGTTAAAGATAACGGTACCGGCACCAGGAATAAAGGTCCCGCCGTTATTAATCCAATCGCCAGAAATTGAAATATCTGCTGTTCCTGCTCTTAGTTCTCCTGATTGAAGTCTTATATTTTCTACATCCAATAAGTCTAAATTTAAACCTACCCCTATTAAAGGTTCTAAACCTAATCCTGTAAGATCTTTTACTACTTTTACAACACCCAATCTTTGATTTAATGAAGTTCCTCCAATTATTGAATTCTCTGAACCATTAAAGGTAACAGTACTTGAACCAGGTGTAAAGGTTCCTCCGTTATTTATCCAATCCCCTGAAACGAAAAGTTCTGTAGCAGTTCCTGCATCCAAATTTCCAGATTGGATAGTAATTGTTCTTGCATGGCAAACAGGAAAACTCCAACTAGTTATTGATGTTCCCACAGATTTATCTATAGTTATATCATTAAAATACTGTGTTGAAGAAGTTCCTCCAATTATTGAATTCCCAGAACCGTTAAAGATAACAGTACCGGCACCAGGAATAAAGGTCCCACCGTTATTAATCCAATCGCCACCAACAGTTATATCTGTTGCGCCAATAACTTCCATAGTTGCACCAGTACCAATTGTAAATGATTCTTGAAATGCCATTCGCATATCACTTTGGGCTTTATAATACTGGTATCCTTTTCTACCAGCCCAGATTGCTAACAGAGAACCTGTAATTTGAATTCCTGATGCAGATGTATTACTAAAACTTACATCTCCAAAATTACTTTGAGGCGAAGCCGCAGGAGGGTCATACGTCATGACTTGTGCGGTGGTTCCATTCAAAGTAAGTTTACCATCAACTCCATTGTATTGTCCGTGAACGGTCATAGCTCCGCCAACTGTAAGTTCGCCAGTGGTGGTAACAGTAAATGTAGCTCCAGGATTTATCAAAACTGGTCCTGATATATCAATACTTTTTGTAACAACAATTTCTGAAATACTTGGCGCTGATGCTTCTCTTGCAACAATAGGAATAGCATTACCTATAACTGTTACACCGCCTGCTGTATTGCTGAAAACCAGTTCGCCAAAATTACTTGGTGGTGAAGCAGGATCAGGACTAAAGTCAAAAACTTGTGCTGATGAACCATCGAAGGTAAGTTTTCCATCAACTCCATTGTATTGACCATGAACCGTCAAATCGCCACCGACAGAAAGTTCGCCTGTAGCTGTAACGGTAAATTTGGAACTACTACTGAACAAAACTGTTGATGACATATCCATTTTTTTACTAACGGAAATTTCTGAAATACTTGGTGCTGATGCTTCCCTTGCAAGAATTGGAATAGTATTACCTATAACTGTAATACCGCCTGCAGTATTGTTGAAAACCAGTTCGCCAAAATTACTTGGTGGCGAAGCAGGATCAGGACTGAAGTCAAAGACTTGTGCTGATACACCATCAAATGTGAGTTTTCCATCAACGCCATTGTATTGACCATGAACCGTCAAATCGCCACCGACAGAAAGTTCGCCTGTTGCTGTAACGGTAAATTTGGAACTACTACTGAACAAAACTGTTGATGCTATATCCATTTGTTTAGTAATGACAATTTCTGAAATACTTGGCGCTGATGCTTCCCTTGCAAGAATTGGAATAGTATTACCTATAACTGTAATACCGCCTGCAGTATTGTTGAAAACCAGTTCGCCAAAATTACTTGGTGGCGAAGCAGGATCAGGACTGAAGTCAAAAACTTGTGCTGATGTTCCATCAAATGTAAGTTTACCATCAACTCCATTGTATTGACCGTGCACCGTCATGTCGCCACCGACAAAAAGTTCGCCTGTTGCGGTAACGGTTAATTTGGCGCCACTAGAAAACAAAACTGTTGATGCAACATCCATTTGTTTAGTAATGACAACTTCTGAAATACTTGGCGCTGATGCTTCTCTTGCAACAATAGGAATAGCATTACCTATAACTGTAATACCGCCTGCTGTGTTGCTAAATTCTAATTCTCCGAAATTACTTGGAGGTGAAGTAGCATCAGGACTGTGGTCAAAAACTTGTGCTGATGTTCCATCGAACACAAGTTTTCCATCAAATCCATTGTATTGACCGTGAACCGTCATGTCGCCAGATACATGTAATTCGAGATTATTACTCAATGTTAGTGTGGCTCCATTTTCAATTCTTAAAGCAGCAATAACAGCTCCTACAGCAATACCTACAACTGCACCAGTAGTTATTGCAGGTTGATTAGGTGTACCTGAAGGAATCACTACATTTGTCGTTGCTGTTGGAAGAGTTCCACTACACCAGTTGTTTGGGTTTGACCAATCTGAACTCACTACACCAGTCCATTCACCTAAAGTGCTGCAACTTGAACTATTTTGTGAGAACACCGCAAAAGGTGACAAACTCGTAACTGCAACATTAAAAGATCCCGAATAACTACCTGGAGAATCTCCAGGAACAGCTGCAGTTGGAGTTGAACGAACCCATTGTCCACCAGTGTAATGTGCAAGGTCGCAAACAGTACGGTCAAAATCGATACCTTCATCAGCTACATTCCACTGTGGGTGAATTGTGATATGGTCACCTGGTGGAATAGTACCAGTGGCAAAAAATGTTTTTAAAACCGATCTTGGAAGTATTGCATTTCCTATTGGATTTTCATCAGCATCATACGCTGTAGAAACTCCGTCAGCGACTCTTGCTCCTAAAACTATTGGTTGACCGGTTGAACTAAAAAGTTGGTAGGTAACCGGACTGTAACCTGTTTCAGTTCCTATTGGGTAAACTACAAAACTTGAGCTTAAAGAATTTAATTGCAACAATGTTCCTTTACCTTCAGTTTTAATATATCTTGTAGGCGAAGCACCAGTTATGGTTGCATTGGTATCAATAACTAAATCACAATTAAGTTTTATCTTTCCAGCAATCAACTCTAAATCTCCTGTTACTGTTATACGACCACTTCCCACTCCACAACAAGTGAAGGTATCTATTCTATAATCTGATCCATTATTAACAGTTAGATTGTGGAAAAGGATATTTCTCGGACCAGTACTTGTAAGTCCAGTCAGTTGCTGTTCTACAGTTCCATTAAAAACAACAGTACCAAGGTTTGGTTCAAACAGACCGCCTTCATCTATTGTCATATTGCGCTGTAAAGTAATAGTCCCTGGTCCGCCTGTAAACTTACCACCAACAATTTTTAAATTCTGTACATTCAACGTTGTTTTGTCATTGATGAGATCAAAGCAAATGGTTTTAAGATCATAGAAAGTCTCCGTTGCAACCGTTCCGCCTATATGACTGGTACCAGTTCCATCAAAAATTACAGTACTATTGCTTGGTATAAAGCTTCCGTTATTTATCCAATCACCTGATACAAAAATATCTGTAGCTGCACCTGCATCTAAATTGCCAGATTGGATAGTAATTGTTCTTGCATGGCAAATAATACATTCATATAAACAAGATGATCCAACCGATTTATCTATAGTTAAATCATTAAAATATTGTGTTGAAGATGTTCCTCCAATTATTGAATTCCCAGAACCGTTAAAGATAACAGTACCGGCAGCAGGAATAAAGGTCCCACCGTTATTAATCCAATCGCCGCCAACAGTTATATCTGTTGCGCCGGTAACTTCCATTGTTGCACCCGCTCCTATTGTGAAAGATTCCTGAAATCTCATAGCCATATTAGATTGCATTTTATAATATTCATATCCTTTTTTGGATAACCATAATGCTGAAGTAGTACTTGTTAATACAATTCCAGCAACAGAAGTATTACTAAAACTTACATCCCCAAAATTACTTTGAGTCGATGGTACGGGAGGGTCATATGTAATTACTTGAGCCGAAGTTCCATCGAAGGTTAGTTTTCCATCAACACCATTGTATTGTCCGTGAACCGTCATATCGCCTCTAATAGAAAGTTCGCCTGTTGCGGTAACGGTAAATTGAGCTCCAGTATTTATCAAAACTGGTCCTGATATATCCATTGCTTTAGTAACAACAATTTCTGAAATACTCGGTGCTGATGCTTCTCTTGCAACAATAGGAATAGTATTACCTATAACTGTAATACCACCTGCTGTATTGCTGAAAACCAGTTCGCCGTAATTACTTGGTGGTGAAGCAGGATCTGGACTGTGGTCAAAAGCTTGTGCTGATGAACCATCGAATGTAAGAGTTCCGTCAACTCCATTGTACTGTCCGTGAACCGTCATATCGCCACCAACAGAAACATCAAGTAAATTTCCATCAAATATTCCGGAAGGTGAAATCGACATTCTTTTTAGTATTGAAACGTTAACAGCATTCAATCCTTTTTTTACGCTGCCATTTGCAACAGTTAAGTCGTTGGCAACATCCAAATCATCACAATCAAGATCTACTCTATCTAATTCGGAATCTTTATTAATTTCTAAATTATAAAAATTTTGTGGCGAAGTTGACCCTCCTATTTTTGAAGTTCCGCTGCTATTAAAGCGCACGGTACCTGTGCCTGGTATAAATGTTCCGTTGTTTGTCCAGTCGCCGCCTACAGACATAGCTGTGGCGCCGGTAACTTCCATAGTTGCACCCGCTCCAATTGTAAATGACTCCATAAATGTGCAAGACAAATCACTTTGCATTTGGTAATAATCATACCCTTTTTTCGAAAAAAATAATGCCGTTGGGGGACCCGTTAACAAGAGACCTGCAGCAGATGTATTACTAAAGCTTACATCCCCAAAGTTACTTATTGGTGAAGGTACTGGAGGATCATAAGTAATTACTTGTGGAGTTGTTCCGTCAAAGGTTAGTTTACAATCTGCGCCATCGAATTGTCCGTGAATTGTCATGTCACCACGTACAAAAAGGTCAGCAGTTCCGGCAACAATTTTTGCTTCTGCACTCGACTCTGCTTTAATGAATCCAAATCCTTTTGTTTCGTTGAAGAACTTAACGGTTCCTTTTGACATACTTAAGAGGGGAAAATCTAATGTTGTCAGTAGTGCATTGTTGTGAATTCGAACTTCAGAAGAAAGCAAAGTCTTATCAACAAATACATCTCCCAAATTATTATTATTGCTGTTTGCAGTAATGGCTTGAGTATAACCACCAAATAAATAAAGTTTACCATGACTGCCAATAGCTCCTGAAAATTGACCATCAATAGTCATGTCACCACTAAGATGAATTTCACCTACTGAAACAATAGAACCACCACTTTGAATAGAAACCGGTTCACCACTTGAATCGGTTAAATATCCAGTTACTGGTATCGTCAAACTACCACTAATATCTATGGACGAA
Source organism: Flavobacteriales bacterium (assembly GCA_031387085.1). Lineage (GTDB taxonomy): Bacteria > Bacteroidota > Bacteroidia > Flavobacteriales > Flavobacteriaceae > Flavobacterium. The sequence goes on from JANNCY010000046.1 coordinate 13,800, forward strand.
CCTGTGGCGCCACCACTTCCACCACCACCGCCAGAAACGGTTAATTCGCTTACAATAGTAAGACTACCTCCAGTTTGTATAACTAGTGATTTTATCTGTTGGGGTATAAAAACATCTGAATGGCTCAAAGATCTAATGACACACGTGTTTTGTATCCATGGAGGAAGTGTAGCCTCAACCCAATTGCCACAACTATCTTGATATTCCCATATTGATGGATTGCTAAAATCACCTGATGCTTTTGTATAGAAAACGGCTGTGCTTTGAATGGTCGTATTAGGCGTAATAGTTATGTCTGAACCATTATCTGAACCAATTAAAAGGGGAACACTGCTCACTACTCTTATCCTATAGGCGGTGCCAAATGGCGTATTGATAGGAATGGTTGCGATGATAGTTCCTGATGTAGTTCCGACTAAAGTTCCAATTGAGATTGGCAATGCAAAACTACCACTTCCATCACTTAATTGGGCTGTAAAAGTATTTCCGCTACCGATACTTGAAGCTGAAAACGGCACATCAATAGTACTTCCAGCACAAATTGAAGTACTCACTGCACCTGTTATTATTTGCTCTGAAGGTTGTCCAAATCCTTGCGTAATTTGTTTATCGCTTGCATTTAAGGTGGACGTAAAAGTTTCACCTATAGTATAGCTAATTTGGTTGTTTGCACTAATTAAAGTTCCACCTGCTGAAGAAACAACAGTACGACAAATAGTTTGCGTAAAAGCACCAAAACTCAAAAGAGAGATGCTTAAAATTAAATTTATGTGATTTTTTTTCATAATATTAATTTGATAATAAACCAAGGTTTTGTAATCTAGTTTCTAATTCATTGAGACGTAAACGAAGATTATTAATAAGTGCATCGGTAGCAGCATCTCCTGAATTTGGAGTAGCAGTATCGGTTGGAGTAAGTGCGTCTTGTTTGTAAAGCTTCATAATATCTCCATTTCCATTCATAACATGAAGTGCCGAAACAGGTGCTGCACCTGGGCTTGATGGTAAATTTGCCGAATACATTTGAATACCAATATCAGTTGCCGAACTAGGCGTTGTTTGAGGAACAGCTCCGTTTTGTATTGCCAATACATTGGTTCCGCCAGTACCTACCGCTTTTGAAGCATTCAAATCTCCAACTACTACATTCCCATTCAATACAGCAGCAATATTTGATTCTTGGCTTGACTGACCTGAAACATTGGAAACATACAATCCAATATTTTTAGCGTCCGAAGAGGAACTCCAAGTTAGTGAATTTTTAATTTCCAAACCAACTCTGGTTAAACTTGAAGAAGTACTGCTCGTTGTAGATTGTGTATCAATAAAAACAGTATTTGATGACGAGAGTGCATTTTCATTATTAAAAACGTGCAATGAACTTGTTGGAGTTGCGATTCCAATGCCGACTTTTGGTTGTGAGGAACTTGTATAGTAAATAGAATCTGAATTATCTACTTTTCCCCAAATTGACCCACCTGTTAATGACACCCATGCACCTGCTTTTCTTCCTTCAAAATCGGTTCCTGTATATCGAATAGTACCTTCGTTATTGGTTGTTGTAGTACCTATTTTTATGGCGCCATCTATATCAATTTTTTCTGTTGGCGATATGGTGCCTAAACCGAGTTTAGCATCTGTTGTAATTATTGCTTTTTGAGAGGAAGCTAAACTAGCATCTCCATGAATTAGAACATCACCTCCTACTCTTTGGATATTAAGTGATGCTGCTTCAAAAAAGGAACCTGAACCAGAAAATGAACCTTGTCTTGCTTGTATGCCTCGGTAATCGGCGACTATATTATTTTCCATAGGTCCGATAGTGACAATACCTGTTCCTGGTAGTAGACTTATAGCAGAAGCTGGATCACTTAAAGGGCGACTTACATGGAATTTTGTATCGGGTATCAACTCATTAATACCAACATTTCCACCAGATAAAATCGTTAATCGTTCCACTGGGGATGAAGAACCTGATGTACCAATAGGCAATTCTGAAATAGCAAATCGTCCATCTTGAGTAGGAATATCTCCTGTTTCAAAATGCGATTCGACCCAAGCTCTGTTTTTGGTAGTGGCACTATTTTGTATAATTACACCAACAGAACCACCATCATTAGCACCCTGAATATGTAATTTTTGTTCAGGTGTAACGGTGCCAATGCCTACATACCCATCAGCAGTATCATGAATAAAGAATCTACTGACACTTCCTGTCGCTGCATTGCTTTCAATATTCAATCCTGGATTGCCCGATGCTGAAAGACTAAAGGTATATGGTGAACCCGTTGATAATACATTTGGTTTTATACTAAGAACTTTCTGGTCGCTTCCTTCTGCACGAATTCCAAGTGGCGCTGATGGAGTTGTAATTCCAATTCCAAAACGTTTGTCTGTTGTTCCAGGTTCGAGATAAATTGACACTCCGTCTTCTGTTTTATGTATATAGGAATCTATAAGTGAGGCAAACTGTGCTTGAACAGGAATTGAACTATCATCTACATATTGCTTGGTAGCCGCTCCTAATGCAAGTGTTGGCGGTGCGTTGAGAACCAAATCTCCAGTCATTGTTCCTCCTGAAAGGTTTAGTTTAGTTGCTAGTTTAGTATCTGTATCATTCCTAACTTCAACAATTGCATCTTGTACATTGGTTGAAACGATATCTCCGTTAGTGTCAATATTCACATCTCCTGCTTTAATTGGACTTGTTGAAGTACTGAGTCTCTGATAAATAGTTTCAGAAAAGATTACGGTATCGCCAATAAGGTACTTATTGTTACCATCCAGATTGGTATTTAATGCTAGTATAGGAGAAGCATTAGATACAATATACATATCTCCTTGCACACCAACGCTACTAGTTAAATGAGGTGTGTTACTAACCGCATCCCATGTTCCTTTGTAAACTACTGCTCCAGGTGTTGAACCTGCAATCTTTGCATATAATGCAAAAGGTACGGATAACATTTGAGTTGTTCCCATGTCGACATAGGCTGTCCCACCCGTTGCATCCATTTCTACTTGTAAAAATTTAGCGCCATTTGCCCAATCAACCGAAGCCATTGTTCCTATTGATGAAGTTCCTGTACCTATGTTTAAAGTAAATAAACCAAGTGTTGTTGTAGTGGCGGAATGAGTTTCTTGATAAACTACAGTTCCAACTGCAGTTACATCATGCAAACTAAACCGTAAACTAATAGGTTGTGAACCAAGAATTGCACCTGATGCATTTCGAGCAACACCTTGATACGGTATGGCATTTGGTGTCTGAGCATAACCCTTAAAATGAAATAATTGACTAAAGAGAATGACTGCGATGAAGGTAATTATTTTTTTCATAAGAGATAAAATAACGTTTCGCTTACTCTATACGGTTTTCAGCTTACCCGTGTATTAGTAGTAGGTGGGAATTAAAACATAATGGTATTTAAAACTGTAAAGGATTATTACACGCTCAAAAAACCGACAGAAATTGGGACATTTCACGCTTAACCATTAATCAACAAAGAATAAAAAAAAAGCATTAGTAAATTTACTGTTTTTTTTAATACAATGAATAATCTTTAAATTAAATTGTTCAATCACAACTACTTTGGAATTTCTTTATACAAAAAAACTCCTCAATTTCTTGAGGAGTTTGGCATAAAAAATTCTAAACAATTATCTTTTGATTACTTTCAAAGTTTGTGTATTTTCACCTTGAGATACAATTACATTGTAAACTCCCGATGGATAATTCGAACCTATTTTTAGGCTTTCAATATCTGATACTTCTACATTTCT
>JANNCY010000161.1:0-32360 GCA_031387085.1 Flavobacteriales bacterium
TAAATTCATCGCTAATCAAGTAGTTCAAAAATTCATTGCTGAAAATCCAAATATAGACTTTGAAATCAGTACAGTTTCACCGGTGATGGTTATAGGGAAAGCATTGTCAAACCGAGAAGATTCTACATCTAGTGGATTGCAATTTTTATTCAAAAATAAAATTGCTCCTAATGATTTTATTCAGTTTCTATACGATAATGACGTACCATTCGCCCTTGTTGATGTAGCCGATGTAGCACTTGCTGTTTTTAAAGCGGCTACCACCAAAGGTTTGCATGGCAAAGATTATTTGTTAAGTAGTGAAACCTATTCAGTATCTGATGTTCACTTGATGCTCAATCATCAGGAGCCCAAAGAAAAATCCAAACAGGTTTACAAGAATGCTTTAGCAAGGAACGATTTACAAATGCCATTTAGAACCGTTAAAGAGACATTAAGCAAGTATTCTAATTAAAAAGATATAAAATGAATTCCACTATAGACCCCTCAATAAAAGGCAATAGCAGTATACCAGCGCTATCTGAAAACACTTTTCTACGCTACTTTAATTTTATTGCTTTGTATTTTGCGCAAGGTGTACCCGAAGGAATGTTGTTTTATGGCATCCCAGCATGGATGGCAATGAATGGTAAATCCCCAGCAGAAATTGCTGGTTTTGCAATTGCTTGTGGATTGCCTTGGAGTTTTAAATTTATAGTAGCACCACTAATGGATCGCTATACTTATTTACCCATGGGTCGAAAAAGACCTTGGGTACTTTTAGGTCAATTGGGCTTAATTGTAAGTTGTATTTACATGGCTTATGTTCCCGATCCATTAAACAACCTCAACCAATTTATGATAGCAGGTTTTATTGTTTCTTTCTTTGGTGCTTTTCAAGATGTGGCTACCGATGGAATGGCGGTTGATATAATTCCGGTTGACCAACAAGCTCGTGCCAATGGTTTAATGTGGGGTTCCAAAATGGTTGCCATTTCTACCACACTTGCCTTGGGAACTTGGTTGTTAAATGAATACAATTTTACCGTTTCTATACTTACGCTTGCTGCAATGATTGGTGTTATTATGTTAGTTCCATTATTTTTAAGAGAACGACAAGACGAAAAAATAGTGCCTTGGACTACAGGAACAGCATCACCAGAAACAAAAAAACTACAACTAACAAATTGGACTGCTCTTTTCAAATCATTATACAGCGTTTTTAGTTTGCGAAATTCTTTATTGCTTGCTTCAATAGCATTCATAACGCAAGGTTCTTATAATTATCTCGATGTATTACTTCCCATTTTCACGGTAACCGAATTAGGTTGGACTAACCTTGATTATTCCCAATTTTACGCAACTGCAACACTAATTGGAGGAATTAGTGGTATGCTCATAGGTGGTATTTTGATTGATAAATTCGGAAAAAAGCGCATGATGAATGTCTATTTTTTCTGTATGGTCGCTTCTACCGTAACCTTGGTGTTTATAAAATCATATTGGGTAAACGCTACTTTTATTTATGGCTTTATGGTCATATTTAATATTATGAATGTATTTGCTTCTATTGGTGTTTTTGCCATTGCCATGCAATGCTGTTGGAAAAAAGTTTCAGCAAGCCAGTTTACCTTGTATATGACAATTTCAAATGTTGGGCGAATTGCTTTAGCAGCCTTAATTGGTCCAATAAGAGCCAATTTCAGTTGGGAAATTACACTGCTTGCCTTTGCCATAATGATTGGCTTAGCATGGGTACTTATTCAGTTTTTAAATATCAACAAGCAAGTTGAAGGAGTAGAAAAATTAGAAAATAGTGATATTGAAAAACAAGGTATGATGGTAACTTTAGCTGAGATATAAATAAGAATTCAACCAAATAAACAACGATATGAAAACAGTAATCATTACAGGAACAAGCAAAGGCATTGGTCTTGAAACAGCATTGGCCTTTGGACGAGCAGGTTATAAAGTGTTTGCAACCATGAGAAATCCGGAATTAGCTTCCGATTTTAAAAACAAAATTATTGGAGAATCATTAGACATAACTATTTCTAAAATGGATGTTGATTCTGATGCTTCTGTTGCACAATGTATGGATGAAATACTTGATACTTGCGGACAAATTGATGTTTTAGTCAATAATGCTGGAATTGAACGTCATGGTTCTATCGAAGAAATGGCTATAGATGATTTTAGCGATATTATGAATACCAATTATTTAGGGGTACTTAGATGTACCAAAGCATTATTGCCACAAATGCGGAAAAATCAAAAAGGAACAATTATCAATATAGCTTCTGTAGCTGGTCATATTTCAAATAGTCCGTTAGGTGCATATTCAGCAAGTAAATTTGCTCTCGAAGCAATTAGTGAAGCTTTAGCACAAGAATTAAAACCATTTAATGTTAGGGTTGCCATTGTAGAACCAGGCATTATTAATACGGATATGGCAAATGATATTTCAGTAGATGAAAGTTCTATTTATCCACACTCAAAAAGATTTGCTGGACTTTTTGCAGCCTCCTTAAAAACACCTACATCACCTACATTAGTGGCTGATACCATTTTAGATATTGCAGAAAGTGGCACTTGGAAATTACGACATCCTGTTGGTCCGGATGCGGAACCATTTATAGCTTGGCGAGCCTCTATGTCTGATGAACAATGGGTAGATTGGAATGCTGCCAATGATGAAGATTGGTATAAATCGGTAGAACAGGATTTTGGATTGAATGCCCGATAATATTTAAAATTCAGTAATCCGCATACTACTTTGAATAATAAACGGGAAAGCAGAAAACCGATTAGAGTAAGCAAATTAGTAACCAATTAAATCAAACAAAAATGAAAACAACATTCACAATGATTGCCTTAATGGCAATTTTCACCTTCACTTCTTGCAAAAAAGAGAGTGATAAAGAAGTTACAACAGAAACAACAGTTACCGATACTATAGCTGTTGCCGATGCAGCTCCTGCATTTGAGCCCTTTCAAGTTATGTCGATTAGCTATACCGTAAAAAATTATGACACTTGGAAAAAAGTGTTTGACGAACACGAAAGTATGCGTACTGAAAACGGTTTGACCACAAGAGCCATTGCAAGAGGAACTGACAATCCGAACAAAATATATCTTTTTTTGAATGTGGCTGATATGCAAAAAGCAAAAGAGTATGCTACAAATCCAAAATTAAAAGAAGTGAGAAAAACTGCTGGAGTTATCAGCAAACCAGATAATTTTTATGTTGACATAGTACGTTTTGAAGAGTCGCCAGCCGAATTTAAAGACAGAGTAAGAGTGAGTATAAAAATAAAAGATTTTGATGCTTGGCTTAAAGTTTATGATGGAGAAGGTGCAGCAATTCGATTGGCAAACGGACTTATTGACCGAGCAATTTCAAGAAATGTTGATGACACAAATATGATTTACGTCACTTTTGCTGTAAGCGATATGGCAAAAGCAAAAAAGTATATGAAAGATCCAGCACTCAAAAAATTAATGACCAAAGCTGGCGTAATCAGTGAGCCTATATTTGATTTTTTCACAAATGTGGAATAGTTAAATAGAAACAGTTTTATCCTGCAAGATCTTTTTTTGACTTTGTAGGATTTTATTAAAAATGCGTAATAGATTTTTAAAAAAAATATAATAATCAACCCTTTCAGAGTTTAAAACTCTGAAAGGGTTATTAAAAAACAAAATAATAATAAAGTAGTATGACAACATCTATACAAAAATTTTACGGCCTTGATAACTTAAGGGCATTAGCCATCATCATGGTTTTTCTTTTTCATTATCCAAGATGGTTTGATCATCCTGCTTGGTTTCCCGATGTTTTTAAATTTGGCTGGACTGGTGTTGATTTATTCTTTGTGCTGAGTGGATTTTTAATTGCTTCCCAACTGTTTGCAAAAATTAAAAAGGAAGGAAGTTTTTCGATGAAGGAGTTTTACATCAAACGATTTTTTAGAATTCTTCCTGTTTATTATTTTGTACTGGCTATGTATTTCGTGTTTCCTGTTTTAAGCGGCGACCAATTACTACCCCCACTTTGGAAGTTTTTAACGTTTACTCACAATCTAGGTTTTACCGATTTTGATACCCATCGTGCCTTTGGTGTAGTGTGGTCGCTGTGTGTAGAAGAACATTTTTATTTGTTGCTACCTATAACATTGGTATTTCTTTTAAAAATAGACAATTTCAAAAATACCTATTTATTGCTAGTAATTTTATTTATGATTGGATTTCTTATTCGACTTTATTGCTGGTATGAACTGTATATTCCGCAAAGCAACGGAATAGAAAATAGAGCGCTTTGGATACAAACCATATACTACCCAACGTATTGCCGATTAGACGGATTATTAGTGGGTGTTGCCATTGCCGGATTGTATAATTATTTGCCTTCCCTTTTTTCCCGATTGTCCAAATATGCCAATATAATTATCGCTGTCGGTTTACTGATTTTAACCATCGCCTATTTTCTATTTATTAACAGCATTGGTTTTGGTAGAAGCATTTTTAGCTTTCCTATGGTGTCAATTGGTTTTGGTTGTTTGGTTTTGGGAGCCATAATTCCAAGTAGTTTTCTGTACCAATGGAAATCAAAAGCATTAACTAAGATTGCTGAACTTTCGTATGCACTCTATTTAATTCACATGGGTGTTATCCTGTTAACACAAAACATCTTTTTTGATTATGGTATTGCAAAAAACAGTAATTTAACATTTGTGTTTTCAATTATTTTTTGTGCTATAATTGCCTTATTACTGCATTACAGCATCGAAAAGCCCTTTATGAAAATGCGCAATAGATTTATAAAAAAGGATTAATAATAATTCAAGCAAAATGAAAAATACACTTTTACCACTACTTTTTCTTATATCGTTCGCAATCGTTAACGCACAAGAAACAACAAATTTTACATTTAATCATTTGGCTTTATCAGTAAAAAATATTGATGAATCAGCAACTTTTTATAACGAAGTTTTGGGCTTACAAGAAATCACCAATAAAACCAAAATAGAAGGCATTCGTTGGTTCTCTTTTGGTGAAGGAAAAGAATTGCATTTGATTTCTATTCTAAAAGAACCATATACGACTAATAAAGCGATTCATTTTGCGTTAAATACTTCCAATTTTGAAGCATTCATTAAAAAGCTAGAAGAGAAACATATTGTCTATTCGGATTGGCCGGGAACTATCAATAAAGTAACTATGAGAGCTGACGGAATACAACAAGTGTACTTTCAAGATCCCAATGGCTATTGGATTGAAGTGAATAGTGTTGGTGAAAATAAACCTAAATCTAAAAAATGATAAAAAAAACCCTTCTGCTAATTTGTTGCTCAATGCAATTGATCCAAGCACAATCCTATAAAAAAATACATTCCAATGCCATTGTTGTCGACACTCATAATGATATTTTAATGAGAGCTGTCGACCTCGGAATAGTATTCGATACCGATTTAAAAGGAAAAACACACAGCGATTTAGCGCGTATGAAACAAGGTGGATTAGATGTACAAATGTTTTCTGTGTTTTGCGATGGTGATAGAAAAAATCCGTTTGCCTATTGCAATAGAGCGATGGACAGTTTGGATGCCGTCATTTCACGTAATCCGGATAAAATTGTAAAAGTTGCGAATTATACAGCATTATTAAAAGCAATAAAACAAAAAAAAATCGCAGCCATGTTTGGTGTTGAAGGCGGTCACATGATAGAAAATGACCTCAATAAATTAGACGTCCTTTACAAACGTGGTGCTCGCTATTTAACGCTAACGCATAATATTGCTCCTTCATGGGCTACGAGTGCAGCTGATGAAACTACCAATCCCAACTTGCCACACAAAGGGCTTACCGATTTCGGAAAGCAAGTAGTACAACGCATGAACCATTTGGGAATGCTAATCGATATCAGTCATTCGGGAGATCAAACATTTTGGGACGTTATTAATTTAACTACTAAACCAATCATCGCTTCACACAGTTCCGTTTACAGTTTAGTGGCGCACCGTCGTAATTTAAAAGACGACCAAATCAAAGCCATTGCAAAAAATGGTGGTGTGATACAAATCAATTTTAACCCTGGATTTATTGACCCGAGTTTTGATGCAAAAGAAGCTGCATTTCTCGAAAAATATAAAACTGAAATGGACGCACTTATGAAAGGTGGCATGCCTGATTATTACGCCATGGATGTGCTGTATAAAAAATATGAATTAGAAGGAAACAGCATGCGACCTCCAATGTCATTGATTATAGACCATATCGAATACATTATAAAATTAGTGGGTGTAGATTATGTTGGATTGGGTTCTGATTTCGACGGAATTAATCTTACACCACAACAATTAGACGATGTAACTACCTATCCTTTAATTACAAAAGCATTAGTAGAAAAAGGATATTCTGAAAAAGATATCGATAAAATCTTAGGCGAAAATTTATTAAGAGTATTAAAAGCTAACGAAAACAACTAGTTTAATTATGAAACCACTATCCATTCGAATTCAATCCATCGACCTTTTAAAAGGTATAGTAATGGTTATTATGGCTCTCGACCATGTGAGAGATTATTTCCATTATTCGGCCTACATTTTTGATCCAACCGATTCAACACAAACCTCCTTACCTATTTTCTTTACAAGGTTTATAACTCATTTTTGTGCGCCAACATTTTGTTTCCTTGCCGGAACTTCTGCTTTTATGGTTGGAAAACGGAAATCCAAATCCGAATTGTGTGGTTTTCTTTTAAAACGCGGACTTTGGTTGGTTTTTATCGAATTGACAATAGTTAATTTTGGTTGGTATTTTGATATAGATTTTAGTAACCCATTGTTGGTTGTTATATGGTCATTAGGAATTAGTATGATTGTTTTAGCTGGATTAATACATCTTCCTCTAAAAATTATTTTATTATTTAGCTTGTTTCTGATTTTTGGTCACAATCTTCTAGATAACATTCATTTTAAAAATAATTTATTTTGGTCAATACTTCATGAACCAGGATTTTTTCCAAGTTTAAATTTGTATGTAGGTTATCCTATTATTCCTTGGATAGCAGTTATGAGTTTAGGATATTTTTTTGGAACCTTTTACAACACCACTTTTGATAGTAATAAAAGGAAAAAGCTGCTTAACATAATAGGAATTTCTGCAATTATCGCCTTTGTAATTTTAAGATTTACTAATGTATATGGCGATCCAGTACTTTATAAAGATTATGAAACAACTGCTAAAGATTTGATTTCATTTTTTAATCCTTCTAAATATCCGCCTTCTTTATTGTACTTATTAATGACATTGGGAACCGCTCTTTTATTCTTGGCAAATGCCGAAAAACTGAAAGGCAAAGTAGTTGATTTCTTTAGCACTTTTGGAAGAGTTCCGTTTTTCTATTACATCTTGCATCTGTATCTTATACATCTAGTTGCGTTACTTTTTGCAGAACTTTCGGGATTTGGTTGGCAAAGCATGATTTTAGAAGATTGGATGACAGAAGTACCCGCATTAAAAGGTTTTGGATATCCGCTTTGGGTGGTTTATGTCGTTTGGATTGGAGTTATTCTTTTGCTGTATCCAATATGTAAAAAGTTCGACAGGTATAAACAATCGCACAAAGAGAAATGGTGGTTGAGTTATTTATAAAAACTATTAAAACATACATGACAACACTTACAAAACCCAGAATACAATCGATCGACCTTTTAAAAGGTTTAGTAATGGTAATTATGGCGCTAGACCATGTGAGAGATTATTTTCATTATTCGGCTTTCTTTTTTGATGCCACCGATCCAACGCAAACCACTTGGCCCATCTTTTTTACAAGATTCATTACGCATTTTTGTGCTCCTGCATTTAGTTTCTTAGCCGGAACTTCGGCGTTTATGATTGGTAAAAGAAAATCACCGTCAGAATTATCGAGCTTTTTATTCAAACGTGGACTTTGGTTAGTCTTTGTAGAAATAATCATTATCAATTTTGCATGGAAATTCGATTTAAATTTCACACATATTGGTTTGCAAACCATTTGGTCACTAGGAATTAGTATGATTGTTTTAGCCGGATTGATTCATCTTCCCAAAAAATTGATTCTAGTGTTTAGTTTGGTGATTATTTTTGGACACAATTTGCTCGACAACATTCATTTTGACGAAAGCTATTTATGGTCAATGCTGCACGAACGTCAAAAATTTGAATTCGTAGAAGGTCATACTGTTGTTTTTGCCTATTCGCTATTGCCATGGATTGCCGTTATGTCGTTAGGATATTGCTTTGGTTCACTTTACGACAGTTCGTTTGATACTCAAAAAAGAAAAAGAATACTCAACAGTTTGGGATTAGGTTCTTTAGCACTTTTCTTTATTCTTGTTGCTCTTAACATCTACGGAGATCCGGTGAGATGGACCAATTATGGCGATATTTCCAAAACGATAATGTCTGTTTTTAATGTCTATAAATATCCGCCATCGCTGCTGTATTTACTAATAACATTAGGCTGCACCTTTCTCTTTTTAGCCAATGCCGAAAAACTAAAAGGTAAAGTCGTCAACTTTTTTTGTGTTTTCGGACGAGTGCCATTTTTCTATTACATCCTTCACCTTTATCTCATCCATTTTCTTGCAATTTTTGCAGCTGAATTTACTGGATTTGGTTGGGAAATTATGGTTTCAATGCCAACATTTATAACACGAGTGGAAGCATTGAAAGGATATGGTTTTAATTTGATTACGGTGTATGTTATTTGGATTTTTGTTATTATTTTGCTTTATCCTCTATGTAAAAAATTTGATAAGTACAAACAATCCAACAAAGAAAAAGCGTGGTTGAGTTACCTATAAAAAATAAAATCAAAAGCAAAGCCTATGAACACTAATGCTGTTATTGAAATTCGAAATGCTCAACTTCCCAATGATATTTATGGTATCGAACGATTGTGGACCGACTATCTCACCTGGGGGAACAACAACATGCAAATGCATTATGGCGTGCATCCACATAATCCAAAGGAGCAAGTAGCGCAAGACATAGAAATGATTGACAAATTTCTACCTCCAAACGGTCGTCTTATTCTTGCATTCATGGATGAAAATGCTTGCGGAATTGGAGGTCTGAAAAGTATCAATGAAGAAATTGGTGAAATCAAACGAATGTATGTAGACCCTTCTTTCCGAAAGATCGGAGCCGGAAGAGGTATACTTCAATCCTTGCTAACTGCTGCCAAAGAAGCCGGTTATAAAAAAGTGCGATTGGATAGTCCAAAATTTATGGAAGCTGCACATTCTCTTTATAGAAGCGTTGGTTTTAAAGACATTCCTGCATATGATGAGGTTGAAATTCCGGAAGCATTTCGACAGTATTTGTTGTTTATGGAAATCGATTTATCTTTATTTTGCCATAAAAAGTTAAACTAAAATAAGAACCGTGTATTATGAAAAGACTACTAAACATCACATTACTATTACTCCTTTCGTGTAATTCCCTTTTTGCACAAACCTACATTACCAATGTTACTATTGCCGATGTAGAAAAACAAAAACTGATTCCGAATCAAACCGTAGTAATTTCTAATGATTTGATTACAAGCATTCAATTAACCTCAAAAATAAAAATTCCTGCTAATGCCACTGTAATTGATGGTAAAGGCAAATTTCTATTTCCAGGAATGGTTGATGCACACATTCATTTCTTTCAAAATGGCGGTTTGTATACTCGTCCGGATGCGATTGATTTTAGAAAGGATAAGCCCTACAATAAAGAAATCGACTTGGCGCATCAAACCATGGAAGACAAATTACGCCGGTATCTTCAAAACGGCATTACAACTGTAATCGACGTTGGAGCAACCTATAATTTTTTAAAACAAAGAAAAGAATTCGCCGTGAAAGATTATGCGCCAACTGTTTATATGACAGGTCCATTGGCAACGACATATGAACCATCAGTCTATGAAAATTTAAAAGATGACGAACCGTTCAATTTGGTTAAAACTGTCGAAGACGGAATCAAAATGGTGCAAAACCAATTGCCGTTACAACCCGATTTTATAAAAATTTGGTACATCACCGCTCGTGATAAAGACGGTATTGAAGCCAGCGCCAGAAAAAATTTACCAATAATCAAAGCGATAATTGAGGAAGCACACAAAAATAAACTAAAAGTTGCGGTGCATGCCACAGAGAGAATCACCGCACAATTAGCGGTAGAAAACGGTTGTGATTTTTTGGTGCATAGTGTGGATGATGAAGTATTAAAGGACGATTTTTTGCAATTGCTCAAAAAAAATAAAACCATTCTATGCCCGACATTAATAGTTCATGATGGTTATGTCAATACTTTTGGTCAAAAAATTCCATTTACCAATCACGATTTATTAAAATCGGATCCCTATCAATTGGGTTCATTGCTAGATTTGAAACACTTGACCGATACGTTGCTAATTAATAATTACAAACGAAGAATTAACACTAACGAATTTCTGGCTGATACCGCCAAGGAAAATGCAACTTGTATGCAAAATCTTAAAAAGTTATCGGATGCCGGAATTGTAATCGCAACGGGAACCGATGCCGGAAACATTGGTACTTTGCACGCTTCCTCCTATTTAGCGGAATTAAAAGCCATGCAACAAAGTGGCATGACCAATTGGCAAATTATTCAGGCGTCAACAGTCAACGGAGCCAAGGTATTGAGTAAAGAAAATGAATTCGGAACCATAAGCATCGGCAAAAAAGCCAACCTAATTTTATTAGATAATAATCCCATTGACAACCTGGACAACATTTCCAAAATCAATCGGGTCATCAACCGCGGTGTAGTTTTCAATCCAGCTGACTTAATTGTGGAAACGCCAGAAGCATTGGCACAACGTCAATTGAATGCTTATAATGTTCGAAACATTGATGCCTTTTTAGAGCCTTATGCCGATGATGTTGAACTTTATTTATATCCCGACAAACTGATTTCGAAAGGAAAAGTACTAATGCGGGCAAACTATTCAAAAAGGTTTGAATCCACACCCAATTTACACTGTGAATTATTGGGAAGAATTGTTCAGGGAAATATTGTAATTGATAAAGAACGTGTTCAATTTGCAACCGAAATTGTCGAAGCTACTGTTATTTACCACATCGAAAATAATAAAATTAAAAAAGTCTATTTTATTAAATAAAATAATGGTGTAGAAACTCAAACGAAACTATGGCAAATTCAAAATCAAATCATTTAAAAAAAGCACTTGGCGTTGGCTTCGGAATTGCCATTTTGGTCGGAAGTACTATTGGTGTTGGGATTCTTAGAACACCCGGCGCTATAGCAGGATTATTAGACAACTACTGGCTTATCATTACCTGTTGGTTACTCGGTGGCGTTTATATCTTAATTGGAGCTGGAACTTATGCCGAATTAGCCACTATGCTTCCCAAAGCTGGTGGTTCTTATAACTATATAAAAAGAGCTTTCGGAAATTATGCCGGCTTTCTAACCGGTTGGTACGATTACATCAACAACACTTTAGCACCAGCATTGTTTTGTATCGTGATTAGTGAATTTTTGGTGGTTCTATTTCCGAATTTGGAAAGTCAAACTACTGTTATTGCTATTTCCTTGTTAATAGGTTTTACCTTGCTTCATGCAACTGGAGTTAAAAGCGGAAGCATCATGCAACAAATAACAAGTGTTATTAAAGTTGTATTTTTTGTTGGATTTATAGTAGCTTGTTTTATGTATTCGGGTGTGAAAATTAGTCCGATTGAAAACCATTCGGCTATAGCAACAACAGGGTTGTTCATTGGTTTTTTTAAATCACTTCAAATGGTTTTGGGGACTTATGAAGGATGGAGTTCGGGTTGCTTTTTCGCAGAAGAAGATGAAAATCCAAGTAAAAATATTCCTAAATCAATATACACTGGAGCTATTGTAGTAATCATCATTTATGTAGTTGTTAACATGGCCTTTTTTTATGTACTGCCTGTTAGCGCTTTAGCCAATTCATCATTAGCCGCATCCGATGTAGCAAAAGTAGTCTTTGGGGAAAATGGCGCAACCATCGTAACTGTCATCGCGATATTTTCGGTTTTAGGAATTCTAAATGCCTACATGATGATTCCGGCACGAATTCTATTTGGTTTGAGTCGCGATGGCTTTTTTATTAAAAAAGGAACTACAATCAACAAAGGCGGAACTCCAATAGTAACACTTTTAATCTCTTTTGTAATCTCTTTTGTGTTGATTTGTGTTGGCACTTTTGAAATATTATTTACATTAGGCGCCTTCATGGCAGTTATTGTTTGGGGATTTGCGTATGCCGCATTAATCAAACTCCGAATTTCCGAACCCGATTTACCAAGACCACATAAATCTTGGGGCTATCCTTACACTTCCATAGTAATGCTACTATTTTCGATAGCTTTATTTTTAGGATTTGCGTATAGCGACCGTAAAAGTTTATTAATTATTGGAATTATTACCCTGCTTTCGTATCCTATTTTTTTATTGCTAAAACCGAAATCAAATAAAAAATAATTAGACATGACAGATAGTATTGAAAATGAGGAAGAAAATTTAAAAAAATTACCATCTAACGAAATTGAAAAATTAAAGGATGATAGTATCCCGACTGAAGAACTAGAAACTAGTAACCCAACTCAAGAAACCCAAAATATGGAAGTACATCATCACTCACATGCATCACACGGGAAGAAAAACTGGAAGTCGTATTTCTGGGAATTTCTAATGTTATTCCTTGCCGTGTTCTGTGGCTTTTTAGCAGAATACCAGTTAGAGCATAAAATAGAACGTGACAGAGAAAAAGTGTACATCAATAACCTGTATGAAGATTTAAAAGATGATGTCGTTCACTTTTCTGAATATGATAAAACCACTTCTAAATTATTGGTTACAGTTGATTCTATGATGTTGCTTATGAAAAGTCCTAATAAGGATTTACACATGAATAGAATTTATTATCTAGCTCGTAAAGCTACTATGAATCCGCAAAATTTCTTTTCTTTTAATTCGCGGACCTATGAACAAATGAAACATTCTGGACATTTACGATTAATAAGAAACCAACAAGTTGCTGACAGTGTTTCGGCGTATTATTTCTCACAACAAATGATTGATTTACAAAATAATATTTTAAAAGACCGAATCACTGATTATATGCAGAATATTGGAAAAGTATTTGATGCGCAAGTATTATTCCAAATTTTTAAAGACAAAAAGGAGCCAACACGTAGTTCAGTGAAATTTATTTCCAACGATTCTCAAGATATAAATATGTTTCTAATGAGTGCACAGTATTATTATGGTTCGCGCAATCTGCAAAATGAACGTTGTACTGAACGATCTATGAAAGCACAACGGCTTTTGAAATTAATTGAAAAGGAATATCATTTGGAAAATTAATGCCAGGTAGTATATCATAAATAATAGAATTTAAAAGTGCATTTCATCAGATAAAATGATCGTGTGAAAATTCGAAGATAA
Organism: Flavobacteriales bacterium; assembly: GCA_031387085.1. Classification (GTDB taxonomy): domain Bacteria; phylum Bacteroidota; class Bacteroidia; order Flavobacteriales; family Flavobacteriaceae; genus Flavobacterium. Next base: position 13,477 of record JANNCY010000161.1, read on the forward strand.
ATTGTAATTTTACATCTTTACTTTGAACAAACGATATGGAAGGAAAACATTCAGATGACGTTATCGGTCGCGCACGAGTGCAAGATACACCCGAACTAGAAGCCTATTACGCAGCACTAGAAAATTTGGGAGCTGGTGCCTTATGGACAGTCGCCAACGATATTGAGCCTTGGGAACCTCGCTCCTCTTCGGTACCTATGCTATGGAAATACGACGATTTACGGGAATTGGTTTTAAAATCATCCGAACTAGTAACTCCCGAACAAGCTGGAAGACGCGTAGTATATTTAGTCAACGACAAACGCAAAGATGTTTCTGCCGCTGTGGGTTGGTTGTACACCGGAATTCAAGTCACACGTCCGGGTGAAAGTACTTCAGCACACCGTCACAAAGCCTCTGCCTTGCGTTTCATTATGGAAGGCGAAGGCGGTTACACTGTTGTGGATGGCAATAAAATTACTTTTGAAGTCAACGATTTTGTCATCACACCCAATTCTACTTGGCACGAGCACGGTGTTGATGCCAATGGTAAAACCTGCATCTGGCAAGATGGTTTGGATATTCCGTTAGTCAATGCATTAGAAGCAAATGATTATGCTGTTTTTGATGGAAAGCAGCCGTTAGATTTTCCGGTGAATTATTCTCCTATAAACTTCGGTACAGCCGGATTTATTCCTGCGGACAAATCTTGGAACAAGCTGTATTCACCTTTATTCAAATATTCCTGGAAAACCGTTTATCCTGCTTTGTTAGAAGCCGCGAAAGTGAATCCGGTAAATACGTTTGACGGAATCCACATGCATTATTCCAATCCAATTACAGGCGGTCATGTGATGCAAACTATGGGAGCTTCTATGCAATTATTGCCTGCAAATTTTAAAGGGAAAGCACACAAGCACACTGGTTCTTTTGTATTTCAATGTGCAAAAGGAAAAGGGTATTCGATCATTAATGGAAAAAGATTTGACTGGAAAGAAAGAGATATTTTCTGTGTACCTTCTTGGGCTTGGCACGAACATGTGAATTTATCAGGTACAGAAGATGCCTGTCTTTTTTCGTTCAATGATTTACCTGTAATCGAGAAATTAGGACTGTATCAGGAAAGAACATTAGAAGAAAATAATGGATTTCAGATTTTAAATTAGAGAAAAGATAAAAGATAATAGACCTTGCAATAGTGCATAAAATAGAAACAACCTTTGCGAACCTTGCGTAAACCTACGCGTACTTTGCGGTTAAACAAATACAAATGAAACTACTTACTTACAAAACGTCCGATACAGAGCCACGCCTTGGATTTATTTATAACAATCAAGTTATAGATATGGAAGACTTTGGCGAAATATCCAATTTTCCATTGCCTACCACTATGTTGGAATTAATTGATATGGGAAATGAATTGGTCGAAGAACTCAACGATATGGTTGCCGATACGGATGCCGAACTTTTTGATGAAATCGCCTATGAAATGGACGAAGTAATCTTCCTCGCTCCTATTCCGAAACCTCGAAAAAACATCATCGGAATTGGATTGAACTATACAGAACACGTTGCCGAAAGCGCACGAACTTTAGACACAACAGGAAAGTTACCTCAAAAACCAATTATCTTTTCAAAACCACCGACTACTGTTACCGCGACCAATACCGAAATTATTAAAAACACCAAACTCACTGCGCAATTGGATTGGGAAGTTGAATTGGCAGTTGTTATTAGCAAAAAAGGAAAATACGTTTCGAAAGAAAACGCCATGGATTATGTGTTTGGATATACAGTTATCAATGATATTTCTGCACGCGATTGCCGTCGCGAAGGACAATGGATTGTTTCTAAAGGTCAAGATACTTTTGCTCCAATGGGGCCGATATTGGTGACAAAAGATGAAATTCCAAATCCACATAATTTGAATCTATCATTGAAAGTAAACGGTATTGAAAAACAAAATTCCAATACTCAATTTTTACTTTTTAACATCAATGATTTGATTGAAGATTTAAGTACCGTTTTTACTTTAGAATCTGGTGATATCATTGCAACCGGAACTCCATCTGGCGTTGGTGCAGGAAGAAATCCACAAGAATGGCTGTATGATGGCGATGTTGTGGAAGCAACAGTAGAAGGGATTGGAACAATAGTGAATACCGTTAAGGAGATTTAAAAAGAAAATAGAAGAAAGAACAAAGAGAAAAGACTTTGCGGTTAAATAATAATGGATCAAACAAAAATAGCTGTCGACATCTTCAATAAACTAGCTTCTGGCTATCAGGATAAGTTTATGGATGTGTCGTTGTACCATGATTCACTCGATGTATTTTGCAATTCCATAACAAAAGAAAATCCAGAAATTTTAGAATTAGCTTGCGGCCCTGGAAATATTACAAAATACCTGCTGGAAAAACGTCCTGATTTTAAAATTCTGGGAACTGATTTAGCTCCGAATATGATTGAACTAGCAAAAATCAATAATCCAACTGCTGAATTTCAATTGTTGGATTGTAGAAAAATTGATACTCTTAATAAAATGTTTGACGGAATTATGTTTGGATTTGGATTGCCTTATTTATCCAAAGAAGAAGCCGTTCAATTTATTACTGATTCGGGTAAACAACTAAATAAAAACGGAATTCTCTATATCAGTACTATGGAAGACGACAATTCCAAATCGGGATTTAAAACAGGAAGTACTGGTGATACCATGTATCAGAATTTTCATCAAGCTGATTATTTGACACAATCGCTGGAAGATAATAAATTTAAAATCATCCATTTAGAACGAAAAGAATACATTCATAACGACCAAAAAACAACCGATTTAATTATAATAGCAACCAAATAAACGATAGCGAACTTTGCGTAACCTTTTGCGAACTTTGCGGTTAAATTAGAGAATATGAAATACAGAATAGGCCAAATAGTTCCTTCCTCCAACGTCACGATGGAAACCGAAATACCAGCAATTTTCCGCTCGCGGGAAACCATTTTACCCGAGCGTTTTACTTTCCATTCAAGTCGAATGCGAATGAAAAAAGTAACCAAAGAAGAACTCGAAGCCATGGATGCCATGAGTTTGAAATGTGCTCAAGAACTATCCGACGCTCATGTTGACGTTATGGGTTATGCGTGTTTGGTTGCCATTATGAGTATGGGCCGGGGCTATCATTGCGTTTCGGAAGTGAATTTACACCAAGAAACCATTGCCAACGACTTCCCTACTCCAATTGTAACTTCAGCTGGAGCGCTCATTAACGGATTGAAAGTTTTGGGTGCCAAAAAAGTGGCGATTATTACTCCGTATATGCGACCCTTAACGGATATGGTTGTTGATTATATTGAACATCAAGGATTTGAAGTGGTCGATTCTATCGCTTTGGAAATTCCCGATAATTTAGAAGTCGCTGCACAAAATCCACTAAATTTATTGGAAATCTATAAACGTTTGAATTTAACCGATGTAGATGTTTTGGTCGCTTCTGCTTGTGTGCAAATGCCATCGTTGGAAGCTATTGATTTAATCCAGAAAGAAATCGGAATTCCAGTTACTTCTGCAGCCGTATGTACAACCTATGAAATGATGAAAAAATTAGGAATTGAAGCCAAATCGGCTATTGGTGGTGAATTGCTAAATGGAAAATATTGAAAATGTGATTGGTTTATTTTTCAATCCATAGTTTAATTCGACATAATTTAGGAAAACTAGTACTAAAAAATTAGTAATTTGAACAAACAGGTTAAAGCTATGTTAAAGTAATGATAATAAAGGAATTGTACTTATTTTATTTAGTACATTTGAGTATGATTTTGATTAATTACTTGTACACACGTTAAGGTGTTTCAATAGTCATCTACTCGGAACCGTTTATGTTGATAATGATAAATCAAAATCAGAATATGGGAGGTCTACAACAGACCTCCTTTTTTTGTTTCTAAAACATAGCTACTATATAAGAAATATTAATTTTTATATAAGTTTTTTAGTTGTTTTATCATGAAATTTGTGGTAACCCTTAAAACAACTGCAAACTATGGAAACACTATACACTTCAGTAGACTACAATGAAGTCGATGTCAATTTGGCAAATATTATTGCGATGAATTCATCTGATGATGACGAAGAAATAGAAGATTATGATCTTGATTTCGACTTAGATAATCTGTATAAATTTGAGCGGTATATATCCTATAACATCGTATAAAATAGCATTTTTTAATCTAAACTTAAAAAAGTAAACAATGGCAACAGCTAATAATGGTGCTTCCGGAAAAGGAAATTCGGGACATCAACATGACGGACAAAAAAACTATCAGCATTCCAATCAAAGAAACCCCGACAATGTCAGAAACAATACTCGTGACCATCAATATAAGGAAAATGAGGAATTAACTAACGATGCCAATTATGATCCTGACGGAAAACCAAAAGTGGATATGGAGCTGGATGATAAAAATCAAAATGTAGAAGAGTAATTTTCTCACCAAAAAACCAAACAACTTGAACGGATTATTTAAAACGCTTATTGCTGGATTTACAGCAAAAAAACTAGGTGGTGGTTGTGTTACCACTATAATTATTTTTATTGTTGTGTATTATCTACTTGGGAAATTTTAGGAGTCTTTATTTTTTTTTTAAAGACAAATCGTATAGTACATGCTGCGCTCATCCTCTACTTCATATTGAAAAACTACTACTTGTTTTTTGTTTTTCTATTTTTGTGGGCTCGGAATGTAATTGTGCTATGAATTGATTTTGTGGAGCTGATTATAAAAAATTCAATCTAGACCTATTCGAATACTTCATAATGTAATAATCAAAACGACAAACAAATTCAAACAATAAAACTGCAGTCTTCAAAAAAACAATTATAGAAATAAATTACCTTTTATCTGATTAAATAGCATTTCATCGATTATTTAAAGCTATCTAATTAAAAAAGTGCAATTTTATAATAGTTAATTTATTAAAATAAAAATAAGTTTTAAACATCGTATTTATACTGTTTTTATTCTTAAAAAAATAACACCCCCCTAAGTCCTATTAACCTAAATTTTAGCCCCCGCTTCTACTATACTTCACTAAAAATGTTATCTCCCAAATTGCGATTTAATTATATAAAAATCGAACACTAAATTAGGATGATACTACATAACGTTTTGCAATACTATAAAATTCTATCCGCTGGAAAAAATCTAGAGTATAGAAATTACACTTTCTATAGAGTCAGGCAAATCCCTCTTAAAACATCAAGCGAGTAAAAACATAATGCAAACAAAATTAAACATTGCTGGCTATGTTATACATAATTTATGTAGCTATATAAAAAACATTTACAATTTAAAACAACAACAAAACATGAAAACAAACAAACAAATAATTCCTTTTTTTAATTTATTTAAAAAAAGGGTTTTAACATTATCGTTCTTAGTGGTCATGCTACTCTCCTCTTTTGATGGAAATGCATCCCATTACCGATATGGAAATATAGCTTGGAGCAGAGTAAATACTGCAACCCGCACCATTACTGTTACAGTAACACAATCATGGCGAAGAAGCTTTTATGGTGCTGTTAACGTTGGTAGTGTAGTAAATACGGGTACCCTTCTTTTTGGAGATGGAGGAAACACCGCAATTAACATAACCATTACATCAGTTAATTTAGCTGATGACTGGTTTTATGGTTCATTTACTACAACACATACTTATGCAGGCGCTGGAACTGGTTTTACCATTTCCTATGCGAGCAATGCACGTATAAGTACTTTAATGAACAATGCTAATGGCAATTTTTCAAGTCAAAGTATTGTTAATTTAGTAGCTGGCAATACTGGTAGTCCAATTTCAAGTACTCCTCCAATTATTAATTTACCGATAGGACAAGCTGCAGCTGCATTTAATATACCTGCAATTGACCCTGATGGTGGAGTTCTTACTTATGGTTTAGCAACAGTGGCACAAACCAGTGCAACAAATCCTGCTGGCTTGGCAATAAATGCAACAGGAAATGCTACATTCAATACGGTGGGTAAATTAGCTGGACAGCTATGGCAGGGGGCTTTTGTTATTACTGACTCAAATGGATCAAATACTGTAGTAGATTTTATGATGTTCATGGTAGCGGCCAATACACCTCCCGTTTTTGATTACTCCGTTACACCAGTAAACGGTGCTGTTTTCAACATCAACCCCGGACAAAATGTCAATTTTGGTATCAAAGCATTAGATGTTGATGTAGGTAGTACGGTCACTTTATCCGCAGTTGGATTACCAACATCTAATTTTACTTTCACTCCATCATTACCCACGACTGCAAATCCTGTTTCAACGGTTTTTAGCTTTACGCCTTCTATAGCGCAATTGGGAATTTATATCATAACATTGACAGCAACAAGGAATGGAGGTGTACAAACGTCGACCAATCTTACTATTAATGTAAATACCAATCCGCAATTCATTGCACCCACTAAAGCAGAAGCAACCAATTATGTTATCCTATCAGGAGTATTAAATGTAGATACTGTTGCAGCTGCCAATCCAGATCCAGCAGTAAACACAAGTATAACATCAGGCGTGATTCCGGCAGGAGCAACAATGGCTCCAGCATTACCAACAGCTTTTAGTACTACACCTACAACGCAAATGAGTTGGACACCAACACCCGCAGATTTTGGTCCAAATAATGTTAGTTTCTTAGCTACCGATACTAACGGTAGAACAGCAACTAGAAATTATGTGTTAGAGGTCAATTCTCTTACAACTTTTGCTGCTAAATCAAATGAAATTATTTCACCTTGTATAGTTTACAACTATGCTATAACAGCTTTTGACCCTGACATTCCTTTCGGAGACGTTGTAAATATTGTAGCCGCCAGTGCTTTGCCTTCATGGCTATCGTTAACTCCAACAGGAAATGGTACTGCACTACTTTCAGGTACACCAACTAATAGTGATGCAGGTACTTATATCATATCACTTGATGGTGAAGATTTATACCATCACGTAACTGGAATAGCTAATCAAACCTATACTATTCAAGTGTTAGCAGACTCAACACCACCCGTAACTCCCACACTTGTTGATTTTATAGGTGGTCAATGTAGCGCAACTCCACCAACTCCAACCACGACAGATAATTGTGCTGGAACAATTACTGGATCAACTACCAGTGTTTTTCCGATCACTGCTCAAGGTACTACAATTGTTACTTGGACATTTGATGACGGAAATGGCAATACTACTTCGGCAATGCAAAACGTTATCATTATCGATGTAACTCCTCCTACAACTCCAACACTTGTTGATTACATAGGTGGTCAATGCAGTGCAACTCCACCAACTCCAACCACAACAGATAATTGTGCTGGAACAATTACTGGATCCACTACCACTGTATTTCCAATCAATGCTCAAGGTACTACAATTGTTACTTGGACATTTGATGACGGTAACGGCAATACTATTTCGACAACGCAAAACGTTATCATAATCGATGTAACACCTCCTACACCTCCAACACTCGTTGATTATATAGGTGGTCAATGTAGTGCAACTCCAACAACTCCAAGCACAACAGATAATTGTGCTGGAACTATTACTGGATCCACTACCACTGTTTTTCCAATCACTGCTCAAGGTACTACAATTGTTACTTGGACATTTGATGACGGAAATGGCAATACTTCTTCGGCAACGCAAAACGTTATCATAAACGATGTAACTCCTCCAAGTATTACTTGTCCTAATAATATTTCCTTGAATACTTGTCAAGCTACTGCAACATGGACTGTTCCAACAGCAACTGACAATTGTTCGGGAGTAACCGTAGCCCAAACTGCAGGTCCAGCACCTGGGTCAACGTTTAATAATGGCACTACAACTACCATCACTTATCGAGCAACCGATTTGGCTGGTAATCAAACTAGTTGTTCATTTACAGTAACCAGAGCGGCAAACCCTCTTAACTTAACAGTTACCAATAGTAATCCGCAACTTTATTTTGGTTATAGTTTAGATCAATCGACAATTATAAATGTACTCCAAATGGTGGAACTGCTCAGTATACTGTTGCTGTTACGATGAACAGAGAACTGGCTTGTAATGTTTTTAATAGTACTGGTGATGAAGTATGGACTGCTAGTGGTGGTACATCAACAGGAAATACATGTCCTTCTTCTGGACCAGGGGTAATTCCAATTTCAACCGCTATCGTAAATTCAGGAGGGTTTTATTCGCTAACCCTAACTTTATTATCAAATGCCATTATAACTGTAACTGTAACCGATGCAAATGGTTGTAGTATTTCAAAAACAACTACTGTTTATTCTGAAGATGCCCGTTGTTTTGCTGGAAGTAGTGGTAATACAAAAGTTCAAATTTGTCACAGAACAGGAAATGCAAATGACCCTTGTCATGTACTTTGTGTTGCCGAAAGTGCTGTTGCTGCTCACTTAGCACATGGCGATTATTTGGGTAAATGTTTGCCAAATTGTGCTACACCTCCTGTATACAAAGCTATCGATACAAATCAATTTAATGTTATAGCATATCCAAACCCTTCAAAAAATGATTTCACAATTGTTGTTGAAGGAGCTCTTAATAAAAAAATATCGATTGAGGTTTATGATGTGCTTTCTAGAAAAGTTAATTACATAGAATCTAGTGATGGTGAACCAATTCAATTTGGCGATAATTTACCATCAGGAATTTATTTTATTTTAGTTAGCCAGGATAATAATCAAAAAACAATTAAATTGATCAAAGAGTAAATAATTGGTGTATTGTGTTAATTAAGAACCACTTCACTACAAATGAAGTGGTTCTTTTATATAACAGGAGTTATTATTTTTTATGCAATTCCATATAATCAAATACCAAATTACAAAAGGCATTTAGACCCGTTTTGAAAGCACTATCGTCAATAATAAATTGTGGAGTATGATGTGGTCCTGAATCTTTTGCAGCAGTTCCTTTAGGCAAACCGCCAATAAAGAAATACAAGCCTGGTACCTTTTGTTGGAAGAACGAAAAGTCTTCTGCGCCAGTCATAGCAGGTACTAATAAAACATTGTTTTTTCCTGCCGCTTTTTGTAACGAAGGCAACATGGTATTTGTCAATTCAAGATCATTAAATGTAACTGGATAATGAACCGAATAGGGCAATTCTACTTTGGCTGTAGCTCCGGCCGCTTCGGCAGTTTTTTCAGCTATTTGTCGGACTCTATTAAACACAAGTTTTTCATCTTCATCGGTAAAGGTGCGCACAGTTCCTAACATTTCTACTTGTTCGGGAATAATGTTGAATCGGTTACCACCATTAATTGCACCAACGGTTACTACAGAAGCATTTTCGGTGAGGTTGATATTGCGACTTACAATAGTTTGCAAGCTGTTGACGATTTGTGCAGCTACTACAATTGGGTCAACCGAATTCCAAGGCGCCGCTCCATGTGACGGTTTGCCATTCACGGTTATTTTAAAATCACCTGTTCCAGCCATTGTTCCGCCAGGATGGTATGTGATTTTACCAACTTCTATTTGTGCAGCCATATGCAATCCGAAAATCACATCCACTTTTGGGTTTTCCAACACGCCTTGTTTTATCATTAATTCTGCTCCATATTCTTCCCCTTTTTGGGCACCTTCTTCAGCTGGTTGAAAAATAAACTTGACTGTTCCTCGCAACTCTTTTTTCATAGTCGAAAGTATTTCTGCTACACCCATCAATATTGCGGTATGTCCGTCGTGTCCGCAGGCATGCATCACACCGGTTTCTTTTCCGTTATAAATTGCTTTAACTTTTGATGCAAATGGCAACTTGTTTTTTTCTTCCACTGGTAAAGCGTCGATGTCGGCTCTCAGTGCAATTACGGGTCCGGGTTTATCTCCTTTTAAGATTCCAACAACTCCAGTTACCGCTACTCCAGTTTTGACTTCTAAACCCAATGATTTTAAATGCTTGGCAATAATAGCAGCTGTTCTTGTTTCATGGTTTCCCAGTTCGGGATTTTGATGAAAATCGTGACGCCATTCAATTACTTTTTGTTCTATCAAATCGGCTTTTTTGGCGATGATTTCGCTGTAATTATTTTTTTGCGCGAATGCTATTTGTAAACTTAATAGCAAAAGGATTACAATTGATTTTTTCATTTTTATGGTTTTTGAAGATTTTCTAATTTTTGTTTGCTTTCAGATGAACCACCTAAATCAACCGCTTTTTTAAAATTTAAAATGGCATTGGTTTTATCGTCTATCGCCACAAAATAATCCCCTAAAGAATCGTAAACATTAAAACTTTCAGGATAGTTTTTTACATTCATTTTGAAAAGGTATTCCGATTGTTCCATTCTCTTTTGTCTTAATGATTCATATCCTAAGAAATTAATCAAACCCTCGTTTGGATAAACTTTGTAACCCATTTTATTAGATACCATTTCAAAATGCTTTTCTATTTTTATTGGAAAAGCCAAACCGCTACTTTCAAAATCGTCCATACTAATATCGAACTTATAGAAATCAAAGAAAAAACGAACGGCATCGTATTCTGCAATTAAAGGAACCGAATTGTGACTGTCGTCTTCATAGTATTTAGATTTGTAATGAAGCTGGTTTTGGGAATTGCTTTTAAGATGCTTGTCTAATGCCAAAATAGAGCGGATGTGTTTTGACCCTTCTGTAGTATCATTGGTTACTGTTTCTAGCTTCATTTCTGATTCTAAAGTATTGGCGATACCTAAATATAAATCAATATTTTTGAATGTCTTTTGAGTTAGTTTTGTTTTACAATCTTTCAAAAATTTCTCTTTATCCCACCACATACTTGGATCAATAGCAATATAAGCATTGAATAAATTCGTATTGTTCACTAAAGCATTGATAACAGTTAATCCACCTAGTGAATGTCCAATTAACATTCTGTAGCGTTCTGTTTTGTATTTGTTTTCGATATAGGGAAACAATTCCTTTTCCATAAAGGCAAATAAATTTTCATTCCCTCCTGTGTTTTTAGCAGCAATACTATCCATCGCAGGAAGATCTTCTTTAATATGGGTTGGAGAAAGATCTCTCATCCTATCCGTGTTTGAAATTCCAACGATAATCATTTCAGGAACTACCATATTACCATTAGTACATAATTGTTCCATCATTCCTACTACCGAATTAAAATGGGCTTCTCCGTCTAATAAATATAAAACAGGATACTTTTGGTTGGATGCAGCATTACTATTAGGAACGTATATTCGGAGTTCTCTATCTTCGTTAAGGATTTTGGAGTTGAGGTGTTCTATGGTTCCAATGCTGATTTTGTTATCCGTTTGAGCCTTTATTACAAATGGAATAACGACAAGAAGAAAGGTAGTAATTATTTTTTTCATAAAGTAATTGTTCATTTTCAGTAAAGTAAATATACTTTAAATTTTAAATATTCATTTATAAATTGCATTTTTTCCAATTAAAAAAGGCGTCCAAAATGAACGCCTTTTCTAATTTATATATAATCGTAATTATTTCTTTCCAGTCAAACCAGCGTTTTTCAAATACGGTTCAATTTCCATATCATGACCAATAAAATCTTTAAACGCTTTGTTCAAATCGACACTATTTCCAACCGATAAAATGTACTTTCTAAATCGTTCACAATTGACTCTGGTCATACCTCCATTGGCTTGCATCCAATCAAATGCATTATAATCTAAGGTTTTTGACCACGTGTAAGCATAATATCCAGAGGAATAACCACCTCCCCAAATGTGTGCAAAATAAGGTGTATGATATCGTGTTGGTACTTCTTTAACGAGCAATCCAAATTTCTTAAGTGCTGCTGTTTCAAATTCTAAAGCAGGTTTGAAATCGGCTTCATTCTCAACACTATGCCACGCCATATCAAGCGTTGCTGCTGCTAACAATTCGGTTACATCGTATCCTTTATTAAACGTTTCTGCTTTTTTAATTTTTTCAATTAATTCTTGAGGAATAACTTCTTTTGTTTTGTAATGCACAGCATAGTTTTTTAAAACTGTTGGATCTAAAGCTGCATGTTCATTGATTTGAGATGGAAATTCTACATAATCTCTAGGAACATTAGTTCCAGATAAGGTAACGTAATTTTGATTGGCAAATAATCCGTGTAACGTATGTCCAAACTCATGAAACATAGTCGTTACATCATCAAAACTAATTAATGATGGATTTCCTTCAACTGGTTTTGCAAAATTGTATACATTAACAATCACTGGGTTTTGCTTTAAGTAATGAGATTGATTTACAAAATTATCCATCCAAGCTCCGCCACCTTTATTATCTCTGGTGTAAAAATCCAAATAATAAATCGCTAACGATTTTCCGTTATTATCGAAGACTTCGTATACTTTCACATCCGGATTGTAAACAGGTACATCTTTTCTTTCCTTGAAAGTAATACCATACATTTGTTTTGCTGCGAAAAACACTCCTTTTTCTAATACGGTTGTTACCTCAAAATAAGGTTTGATTTGACTTTCATCAAGGTCGTACTTTGCTTTTCTAACTTGTTCCGAATAAAAATTCCAATCCCATGGTTCTAGTTTAAATCCTCCTTTTTGTTCATCAATTAATTTTTGAATTTCAGCGGCTTCTAATTTTGCTGCTGCCACTGCAGGTGTTGCAATTTTTGCTAATAGGTTCATTGCATTGGCTGGTTGTTGTGCCATTTGATCCTGCAATCGCCATTCAGCATAACTTTTCTTACCCATTAATTGTGCTTTTTTCAAACGCAATCTTGCCATTTTTTCTAACGTTTCTCGAGTATCGCCATCATCATCTTTTTCGGCACGATTCCATGATGCATTGTATAATTTTTCTCTGGTAGCTCTGTTCGTCAGACTTGGTAACAATGGTTGTTGAGTTGTGTTTAACAATCCAATTAAGTAACCTTCTTTTCCGGCTTCTTTTGCTTTGTCTTTTGCAGCTGCAATTTCTCCAGTACTTAAACCGTCAAGTTCTTTTACATCTGTAAATAAAACTGCTCCATTTTTACGAGCAATTAATAATTTATTGGTATAAAGTGTACTTAAAGTAGCTAATTCTGCATTAATGGCTTTCATTTTCTCTTTATCAGAAGCTGATAAATTAGCACCTGCTAATTCAAATTGTTGCAAATAATATTGCGTTAATTTTTTATCTTCGCCTTTTAACAACTTCAAATCTAATGCTTTAATACGATTGTATATTTTGCTGTTTAAATATATTTTATCGGTATGAGCCGCGAATATTGGGGCAAACTCTTCTTCTATAGCTTGAAAAGTTGGATTTGTATTTGCTGCAGTTAGATTAAAAAAGACACTTTTTGCTCTTCCTAAATCTACCCCACTCAGTTCTAATGCTAATACCGTATTTTGAAAAGTTGGTTTTGATTTGTTGTTGGCAATGGCATCAATTTCGGCATCATGAACTTTTATACCGTACTCAAAAGCAGGCTTAAAATGTTCGTCTTTTATCAAATTAAAAGGCGGTGCTTGATACTGCAATGTACTTCTTTTTAATAATGGATTTGTCATTTTAACCGATTTGTTTTGAGCACCAGCATTTTGAGTTTGAAGCGCAGCCAATACTAATGTTACACTTGCAACGATCGTCTTTGAAATTAGTTTCATAATTTTATATTTTGGACGTTAAATGTAACAAAAAAAGATGATGTGTATTCTAGTTTTATAAAATTAATACGCTAACAATTCCAACAAAGAAATTTCAAAACGTTCTTTAGGCAAATATTGATCTTCCAATGCTTTTACGAATGGAATTGCACTTTCCAAACTTCCAACTCTTTTCACAGGAGCATCGAGGTATTCGAAACAGTTTTCCATAATTAACGCAGCAATATCGCTGGAAACACCACCAAACAAAGTGTCTTCTTGTAAAATAATGCATTTCCCGGTTTTCTTTACAGATGTATAAATGCTTTCCATATCCAAAGGTTGTAACGTTCTTAAATCAAGTAAATCAGCTTTAATTTCTGGATTTTTTGACAACGTTTCCAATGCCCAATGAACACCAGCTCCGAAAGAAATAATCGTAACATCCGAGCCTTCTTTAATCAACGATGCTTTTCCAAAAGGAATGGTATAATAATCGGTTGGCACATCTTGATAAACGCTTCTGTACAATTGTTTGTGTTCAAAAAACATAACCGGATTTGGATCATTAATGGCCGTATTCAACAACCCTTTTACATCGTAAGGAAAGGCTGGATATACTACTTTCAATCCCGGTGTTTTAGTAAACCAGGCTTCGTTTGTTTGTGAATGAAAAGGTCCGGCTTGTGTTCCACCACCGCAGGGCATTCGAACTACAACATCGGCTTTCTCATTCCAACGGTAATGCTGTTTTGCCAACAAATTGACTATTGGATTAAATCCCGTAGATACGAAATCGGCAAATTGCATTTCTACAATCGCTTTGAATCCATTAATTGATAATCCCATTGCTGCCGAAACCACAGCACTTTCACAGATTGGTGTGTTGCGAACTCGTTCCTTTCCAAATTGATTCACAAAGCCATCAGTAATTTTAAATGCACCACCGTATTCGGCAATATCTTGTCCCATAATAACCAAGTTACTATGACGCTCCATCGATTGTTTTAACGCATGGGATATAGCGTCTACAACGCGAATATTTTCAGTTACATTTAAATGATTAACTTCTTCAAAATCATATGGTTTGTAAACGTCATTTAACTCATCGTTTAAGTTAGCAACAACATCAGGTTCGGCTTGCGTGATTGCCCAATGTTCGTCGATTTCAGCTTTAATTTTGGACTTAAATTCGGCCTCTAAATCTTCCGAAAGCACGCCAACTTGCATCAGATATTCTTTATAATTGGAAATCGGATCTTTAATTGCCCATAGGTCCATCAGCTCTTGCGGCACGTATTTCGTACCACTCGCCTCTTCATGTCCACGCATTCTAAACGTTTTAAACTCTAATAAAATCGGACGAGGTTTTTCGGCTAACGACGCTTTCAATTCGGTAATCTTAATAAAAACATCAAGTATATTATTTCCGTCGATAATGTAGCTTTCCATTCCGTAGCCAACGCCTTTATCGGCAAGGTTTTCACAACGGTATTGCTCGTTAGTCGGAGTAGATAATCCGTAACCATTATTTTCGATAACAAACAAAACGGGCAAATCCCAAACAGCTGCTATGTTCAATGCTTCGTGAAAATCACCTTCAGAAGTAGCTCCTTCACCTGTGAAAACTGCCGTTACTTTTCCGTTTTTCCTTAATTTATTGGCTAATGCGATTCCGTCAGCGATACCTAATTGCGGACCCAAATGCGAGATCATTCCAATGATATGAAACTCTTGTGTTCCGAAATGAAAACTTCGATCACGTCCTTTGGTAAAACCCGTTGCTTTCCCTTGCCATTGCGAGAACAATCTGTGTAAAGGAATATCTCTTCCTGTAAAAACTCCAAGGTTTCTGTGCATTGGTAAGATGTATTCATCTTTATCCAAAGCTGAAGTGATTCCTACTGAAATGGCTTCCTGACCAATTCCCGAAAACCATTTAGACACTTTTCCTTGGCGGAGAAGAATGAGCATTTTTTCTTCTATCAACCTTGGTTTTAGTAATTTTTTATATAAATCTAGTAATTGAATATTGGATAAGTCTTTTCTGTCGAAATTCATTTTGTATATTTTAACGGTGCAAAAGTAGTAATAAGTGTTCAGTATATAGTATTGTTAATTCAGTTTTTTAATCACTTTGAATGATAAAAAATTCCTACTTTTGTAGCTATGATTGAATTTTTTCAATTGTAATTTATATAATTATGGACTTACAAGACCAATTAAAAAAACTATTTCCCACACACGAAGTTTCGGCAGATGAACCAGAAATAGTTCCTGAAAAAACAGAAGTTTGGGTACAAACCGAACCAATGATTTGCAAATTTGAAAAACGAAAAGGCAAACCAACAACCATAATTGAAGGCTATACCGGAACAGCCGAAGATTTTAAACTGTTAGCCAAAGAACTAAAAACAAAATTGAGCGTTGGCGGTACTTTTAAAGACGACAGCATTATCATTCAAGGCGATTATCGCGATAAAATAATGACTCTTTTAGTCGCTAAAGGATTCAAAGTAAAACGTGTTGGCGGTTAAGAAAAGTGTTCAGTATTCAGTGCTCAGTATTCAATTAAACAATATAAAAATAGCGAACTTTGCGACAACCTTGCGAACTTTGCGGTTAAAAAACAAAATATGATACAATCTTCAGAATTAATATTAAATCCAGACGGAAGTGTCTATCACTTAAATCTAAAACCAGAACACATTGCCAAAGACATCATCTTTGTTGGTGATCAAAACAGAGTAGAAAAAATTACAAAACACTTCACAAGTATTGAATTCTCCCAGCAAAAAAGGGAATTCAAAACACAAACTGGAATATACAAAGGAAAACGTATTACTGTAATGTCGACCGGAATTGGTCCAGACAACATCGATATTGCCATGAACGAACTCGACGCTTTGGCCAACATCGATTTGGAAAAAAGAACCATTAAAGAGGAATTGACTTCGTTAAACATTATCCGAATTGGAACTTCAGGTTCGTTACAAGCCGATGTGCCTTGCGACAGTTTTGTTATGAGTCGTTTCGGATTGGGATTGGATAACATGCTCCGCTCCTATTTAATCGATGACATTTGCGAAGTTGAAATGGAAAATGCCTTTATCAAACACACCAATTGGGACATGAGAAAAGGACGTCCATATATCATTAAAGGAAGTGAAATTCTTGAAAAAAGATTGGAAAGTTCAATAATTCATAAAGGAATTACGGCAACTGCAGGCGGTTTCTATGGTCCACAAGGTCGCGTATTGCGATTGGGAATTCAAGATCCCGAACTGAATTCTAAAATGGATAATTTCGTATTTGAAGACGATAGAATTACCAATTTTGAAATGGAAACCGGCGCCATTTATGGACTCGGATTATTGATGGGACACCAATGTTTATCATTAAATGCTATAATTGCCAATCGGGCTTCGGGAACTTTTAGCTCTGATCCTTACAAAGCTGTTGATGCTTTAATTGCTTATACTTTGGATAAATTGGCAGAATAATTATTTAATTTAAATAGTAATGACTTTCCGTTTTGCCAGACATACCAATAATTTAGAACAAATTAAGTCCTTTTATATTGATGTATTGGGATTGGAATTACTTGGTGGTTTTGAAAATCACAATGGTTATAACGGTATATTCCTTGGCAAACCCGATGAAAATTGGCATTTAGAATTCACACAATCTGAAGCGGAAACCAATCATACATTTGATGACGATGATATTTTAGTTTTTTATCCCAATACCAAACTCGAATTTGAACTGGTAAAAGAAAATTTAAATTTCCATCAAGTGGAATTCATTAAAGCTAAAAATCCGTATTGGAATGATCTCGAAGTTTCAGGAGGTATTATGTTTCTTGACCCTGAAGGATTCCGAATCGTAATATCCCATTTAAAAATTGTATAGTGGATTTTAAAATTGCAACCGAACGATTACTACTTCGTCCCATACTAAACTCCGATGCTGAAGCGTTATTTGAAATGGATAACAATCCGAATGTGCATTTGTATTTGGGAAATGAACCTGTGAAATCAATAGATGCAGTGTATAATTATATCAAAAGCATTCAAAGTCAATACATCAAAAATGGCATTGGAAGATTTGCCGTTGTGCTAAAAGACACCAATGAAGTTATCGGTTGGGCCGGAATCAAATTCGCCACCGAACCCGAAAACAATCACATTAATTATTACGATATTGGATATCGCTTGCAAGAAAAACATTGGCGAAAAGGATACGGATTGGAAGCAGCCAAAGCATGGTTGAATTACGGTTTCATTCAGATGAAAATTCCGGCTATGATAGCTACTGCTCATGTTGATAATACAGGATCGAATGCCATTCTGCAAAAAATCGGGATGTTAAAAAAAGAAACGTATTTCCATCACGATTTACTTTGCAATTGGTATGAACTTCAAAACCCAAACTCCAATTCTTAAACTCATAACTTTTAATGACAACAATCAAAATAGCAGGAGTTCCAGAACATTTCAATCTTCCTTGGCATTTGTGCATTGAAAATGGTGATTTTAAAAACGCGATTATCGATTTGCAATGGACTGATGTGCCAGAAGGAACTGGCAAAATGTGTGAAATGCTTCGCAATGGTGAAACCGATGTGGCAGTGATTTTGACAGAAGGAATTGTAAAAGATATCGGTGCCGGAAATCCAAGTAAAATTGTCCAAATATATGTCGAAAGTCCATTGATTTGGGGAATTCACGTAGCTTCCCAATCGAAATATAAAACCCTTTCCGATATAGAAAATACCAAAGTGGCGATTTCGCGTTATGGTTCCGGTTCGCAATTAATGGCTTATGTAAACGCGAACAACCAAAATTGGAATACTGCTGATTTGCAATTTGAAGTCGTAAATACTATCGATGGAGCTGTCGAAGCATTATCAAATGGCACCGCCGATTATTTTATGTGGGAACGATTCATGACCAAACCATTAGTTGATAAAGGAATTTTTAGAAGAATCGCCGATTGTCCAACACCCTGGCCTTGTTTCGTAATTGCAGTTCGTGATGAAATTATTTTGAAACATCCCGACACTATCAAGCAAATTCTGGACATAATAAATTCTAAAACGAAAACCTTTAAAACTATTCCGAATATTGACACGGTTTTATCCGAAAATTATCATCAAAAAATAAATGATATTCAGGAATGGCTTAGTTTAACAGAGTGGTCTCAAAAATCAGTAACGTCAGCAATGCTGTTAAAAATTCAAAATCAATTATTTGACCTGAAAATTATTGATAAAAGAGGTACTT
>JANNCY010000049.1:0-9296 GCA_031387085.1 Flavobacteriales bacterium
TCCGACTTCATTTTCTTCAAAATAACTTTCATCGATATTGGCGCTTCTCATTGCTTCGATGGTTGCCATGTAGGCATATTCGGTTTCTTCACCAACGCTGATACGTTGTCTTCTGGTAAGTAGTTCTTTTAATTCTGGTCTAGGAACCATTCCGGTTAATGCCGATTGGAATCCGAATTCCTTTCGATCGGCATCTAAAACAATTCCCGATTTTCCTTGGTATAAAGATTCCTTTACCTCATCTAGTGAAGTTCCGATGCAGGAATAGATTCCCATTCCGGTGATGACCACTCTTTTATTCATTATCTATTTATTTAAGAATAGATTCCTCCATTAATATTTATGACTTCGCCTGTAATATAACTTGCTTTTTTTGATACTAAAAAACTAACCAAATCAGCGACTTCTTCTGCTTCTCCAAAACGATTTACGGGAACCATTTTTATCAGTTCTTTTTCATCCAATTGACTGGTCATATCGGTTCTGATAAAACCTGGAGCAACAGCGTTTACGGTAATATTCCGTTTGGCAACTTCTTGCGCTAGTGCTTTGGTTGCAGCAACAACGGCTCCTTTTGCAGCCGAATAATTGGTTTGTCCTGCGGTTCCTTTTACACCAGAAACAGAAACCATATTTACCACTCGTCCGTATTTGTTTCGCAACATTTTCTGGATAAAGAAATTGGTGACATTAAAAAATCCGTTTAAGCTGGTATTGATAACATTGTTCCAATCTTCGGAAGTCATCCACATGAACAAACCGTCTCTTGTGATTCCGGCATTATTTACTATCGCTTCAACTATCGCTTCGGGATTGGCTTCTTGCCATTGCGTTAATACCGCTTTCACTTCTTCCGCATCAGCGACATTAAACTTTATTATTTCGGCAGAAGCACCGAGCGCTTTTACTTCCTGAAGTGTTTGTTCAGCAGCTGCAGCATTGGATTGATAATTTATTAAGATGTGGTAGGTTGTATCAGTTGCTAATTTTTTACAAATTGCACTTCCAATTCCTCTTGAACCACCTGTAACCAATGCACATTTCATATGTTGTTCCTGTATTTGACTCTGGTATTAAACCAATTATATTTTGTGTAAAAAAAAGCTTTTTAAAATAGCTATACAATACGATAAATTACGGATTTTTTATTTCTTAAACAGTTCGGCATTTTCATACCATTGATTTCCTAAAACAGTCCCGTCTTTTTTTAGATAACCCCATTTTTTTTCGTTTTTCACTCTTGCAATTCCATCTACAAATCCTTTTTCATCGTCTTTGAAAAGTGATAAGAAACCACCTGCTGATATTTCATATTGTGTTGGAATAATCATCTTTCCGGATTCATCGATAAATCCCCATTTTTTATCTTTTACGGGAGCCAATCCATCTTTGCTAAAAATCTCGGCATCTTCATAAATTGGCTGAATGATAAAATCACCTTTCCTATTAACATACCCCCATTTTTTTTCCACATTTACTGGAGCTAAATTTTTAACGAACGCTCTTGCTTTATCAAATTTTGGTTCAATAACCCAGTTTCCTTTTAAATCGATGAATCCGATTTTTTCATTTTTTCTAGCATAAGTGATGTCCTTTGCATCGAAATCCCAAATTTTGTCGACACCATCAATAGCTTTGAACTTGTTAGCTGTTACCAATCCGAAAGCTGTTCCGTTTTTGGCCCATGTCGTATTTTGAAAATAATTTCCTATTTCGTCATAAATGATATCAACAACCACTTTCCCGGTTTTGTCTATAATTCCCCAACGATCGTTATTTTTTACTCTGGCAAAACCATCTTCAAACGATTTTATCACATCGTACTTTGGTTCTAAGATAACTTTCATTTTGGCATCGATTAAACCTGTTTTATCATTTTGTTTGATAAAAGCAACGCCATCTTCAAAATCGAAAACTTTATCGGTGGTTGGAGACGTTACAGTTTCCCCTTTGGTATTGATATAAAACCATTTTTTGTCTTTTAAAACTACACAATAACCGTTATTAAAATATTTCGCTTCGTTGAAAGATGCTGTAATTACCCAATCTCCTTTCGGATTAATAAAACCCCAATTCCCATTGTCTTCGGCGGCTGCCAAACCTTCTGAAAAGTTTTTTGCTGTTTTAAATTTAGGTTGAATAACAAAATCTCCTGATTTAGAGATATAACCGAATTTCCCGTCTTTTCTAACCAATGCTAACTCTTGAGAGTATATCAATTGGGAAAATAATACAAGTAGTAAAATAATTTTTTTCATGATATTACTGATTTAAATTAATTCTCTAACATATAATTCTTCACCTTTTGAATAAAAGGATACATTACTTGATCTTCCTTAAAAGTAGGAATAATTTTTCGAACATCGTCATACATTTTTTTGGTAACGGATGATATTTGCTCTTTTTGTTCTAAATAATCAATCGCCTGAACTATGGTTATCAATTCGATACTTAAAACTTCAAATGCGTTTTCAATCACTTTTGCTGTGATTACCGCTGCATTGGTTCCCATACTTACAATATCTTGATTGTCGTTATTGTTAGGAATGCTGTGAATGTACATTGGATTGGACAACATTTGGCTTTCTGCTGTGGTAGATGTTGCTGTAAATTGAACACCTTGCATTCCGAAATTAAATCCTAAAGTTCCTAAATTGACAAACGGTGGTAAAATTTCGTTGATTTTAGAGTTCAATAAATAATTCAACTGCCGCTCGGCAAGCATCGTTAATTTGGTAATGGCAATTTTAAGTTTGTCCATCTCCAGCGAAATGTAATCACCATGGAAATTCCCACCGTGGTAAACGTGTCGGTTTGCGACATCTATAATTGGATTGTCGTTGGCCGAATTGAACTCTTTCTCAAGAATATCGGCTACGTTGTCAACGGTTTCCTGAATCGGACCGAGAATTTGAGGTACACAGCGCAAGGAATAGTACTCCTGCACTTTTTCGCTGAACACGTTTTCTTTGTTCTCGCCGGTGTACAAATGATCTTCACGCTTGCGGATCAATTTGCTGTCGGACAGGTTTGTGCGCATCCTTTCGGCTATTTCACGCTGTCCTTTATGGAGTTTGGTATTGTTTAGTTCAGCCGATAGATGGTCATCATACGCTCTTACAATTTCGTTGATAGCACACGAAAGTTTGAGCGACCAATCAGCTAGTTTATTTGCCTTATGCACATTCACAACACCAATGCCCGTCATTACCGAAGTGCCGTTCATCAACGCCAATCCTTCACGGATTTCAACTTGTATGGGCTCTAATCCTTCGGCAGCAAAAACTTCATTGGTGGGTTTTCTTTCGCCTTTGTAAAACACTTCACCTTCGCCGATAAGCACAAGGGCAAGATGTGCCAATTGTACCAAATCGCCAGAAGCACCTACTCCGCCGTGTTCGAAAATCAATGGTGTGATGTTGCGGTTAATGAGCTCCTTCATCAAATGGATTAATGATGGATGCACACCAGAATAACCCAATGAAAGTGTATTGAGCCTAGCAAGAATGGCAGCTTTGACAGCTTGGGGTTCTATTGGGTTCCCTGTACCTGAGGAGTGACTTCGGATAAGGTTGTATTGCAACTGCAAACGGTCTTCGTCTTTTATGCGGTATTGTGCCATCGGACCAAAGCCGGTATTGACTCCGTAAATGACTTTATTTTTGGAAAATTCATTTAAAAAATTGAAGCTTCTTTTGACTCTTCTTAAGACTGCTTCACTTATATGGATCTTTTCGTTTTCAAAAATTATTGCTTCAAATTCCTTTAAACTTAAATATTCATTTATAGTTTTCATTCAACCTTTTCGTTTTTTACAAGTTTAGTTTTTTTATTAAATTAATTTGTAGTTAATTTGAACTGGCAAATGTAGTATATTAATCACAAATAAAAGAATATGTTAAAGGAGTTTGTTGATGTTTTGGTAATTGGTGCTGGTCCTTCGGGATGTGTTTCAGCTTCTCACCTTCACAATAATAATGTGAAAGTAAAAATGGTTGAAAAAACAAAGTTTCCAAGACTTGTAGTAGGAGAAAGTTTAATTCCACGTGTAATGGATCATTTTGCGGAAGCTGGTCTGTTTGAATCATTAGACGCAATGAATTTTGAAAAGAAATTAGGTGCTCGTTTTATTCGTGGAGAAGAAATCTGCATTTTTGATTTTAGCAAAAAATATGGAGTGGGTTGGGATTGGACTTGGCAAGTGCCAAGAGCTGATTTTGACAATACCATGGCGCAAGAAGTTATAAAGAAGGGAATTGATTTGGAGTTTGAGTCGGAAGTGGTTTCGATTTCTTTTGATGGTAAAAAATCAATTACTGTTGTTAAAGATAAGGATGGCGTTTCGAAAGAAATTCACGCTAATTTTGTTATCGATTCGAGCGGTTACGGACGTGTTTTACCGCGTTTATTGGATTTGGATACGCCTTCTAAATTAGATCCTCATTCTTCTATTTTTACTCACGTTTTGGACGTTAACCGGCCAGAAGGTGAAGAAGGAACTTTGATTTCATTTGATATTTTAGAAACCGAAGTCTGGCTTTGGGTAATTCCGTTTTCCAATGGAAATACGAGTTTAGGAGTGGTTGGTCCAACGCATTTCATCAATTCACTTTCTGACTCGAGCGATAGCGAACAGGCGAAGCAAAACAAAGACAATAGAGAAGCATTGAACAATGCTATCAAATTATCAGATTATTATGTGAAACGTTTTGGTGGTGTTGACTTTTTATTCGAGCCAGTAAAATTGGAAAATTATTCGCGTTCGGTAAAACAAATGTATGGTGATGGTTTTGCCTTGACGGGAAACAGCTCTGAATTTTTAGATCCAGTTTTTTCATCGGGAGTCGCTTTTGCTACCGAATCGGGAATGTTGGCTGCTAAATTATACATCAAAGAATCGCAAGGAATTGAAGTGGATTGGGAAAAAGAATTTACGGGTTATATGCGTCGTGGAATAGGTGTTTTTACCACTTATGTAAAAGAATGGTACACGGGGAATTTACAAACCTTGTTTTTCCATCAACCTGAAAATCCAGATGTAAAAGAAAAAATATGTGCTGTTTTAGCTGGTTATGTTTGGGATGAAACCAATCCGTTTGTGAAAAAACACGACAATGTCATAAAAAATATGGCTTATATTATCAACAGCGAAAAAGAAGCTTTAGAAAAAAACCTTAGTTAATTACTAAGGTTTTTTTATTATAACAATCGTTTTAATTGTAATGTAATGTTTTTGGCTAACTTTTCGTAGGCACCAGTAATTCTATTGTCGAGTCGTCCATTAAAATCTCCATCTTCATAGCCAATTGATTTTTCATATTCTAATGAAAACAACACATTGCTGGGATTTTTAGTTTCCGTAAAAGTAATGATTGCACTTATTTTTGCTGGTTCCGAAAAATAGCCTGGGTAGACCCATTTGGTTTTAACATTCATGGTGTATTGTA
Source organism: Flavobacteriales bacterium (assembly GCA_031387085.1). Classification (GTDB taxonomy): domain Bacteria; phylum Bacteroidota; class Bacteroidia; order Flavobacteriales; family Flavobacteriaceae; genus Flavobacterium. Next base: position 5,448 of record JANNCY010000049.1, read on the forward strand.
GTTCGCTGTTCTTGCTGCAAACCACTTCTCCTTTTTCGAATTTTTTATTGAAGTAAGCGATGAATGCTGGTTCGTATTGATTTTCTCTGGCTTCATACCAATCCTTTTCAAACTGTTCGGCTTTTCCCTCTTTGCCTTTCCTTTTTAATTTTTTTTCATTGATGTAATCGGCTTCGGTTTCGAAACCGTGTACTTTAAGATTGGTGTAATCGAAAGTGACATTGTATTGTGAAATCCCTTTAAGGTTTTTATAATTTCCTGCCAAAACAGTAAACCGTTGACTAAATCCTTGAATGGTAAACAATAACACCAAAAATAATAAACTCTTTTTCATTTTTAATTTCGAAATTATGGAGTAACAAAAAGCCTTAGCTAATTAACTAAGGCTTTTACTGTATATGATTTACGATTATTTTGTATTCTTAATAATATATTGTGCTAATGATTTACCTGTTTTTGCGAACCCTTCACCAATTCTGGATTCATTGCTAAAGTTGTTTCCGTATTGATCACCAGGAGCATCTTTTGTTGTTATCTCTAACACTACATTGGATCGGTTTGCAGTTTCAACAAACTTCAAAGTTGTTGAAACTTTTGCTGGTTGTTTCATTACCATAGCATCCCAACCTGGGAAAATCCATGTAGCTTGAACAATTAATGTATATTTTGCAGAAGTTAAATCTTCCTGAAAACTTAAATTTTTATCTTTTTTAGCCAAAACAATATTGACCAATTCTAAAAATTTTGGCTGCCATATTGCTACTTTTGCACCTTGCCATTTCTTTTTCCAGATATCACCAACGCCACTGTTTTTATCATTTAATTCTTTTTGTCTGTCGGCAATATACTCAGCTTCTGTTTTGTTTTCTTTTAACAGTTTTAAATTGCTGTAATCAAATTCGATATTAATTGCTGTTTGACCGTTTAAAAAAGCAAAATCTCCTTTTTCAACTTCCATTTTTTGTGCTGTCATCATCGACGATACGAACAATACCAATACTACTACTACTTTTTTCATTTTTAAAATTTTTAAGTTTTGTTTGAACAAATTTACTTTTTTTTCTCACACTCGCAAATTAAGAGTAATTTTTTATTTTTGAGATTTAATTTTGTTCTGATCGGTCTTATTCCCTCGAGTGTAGTACAAAATTAACCTCCTATTATAAATACTGAAATACGTCAAACTTCGTATATTGATTATTTTATTGACTATGTCTTTTCAACTTACAACTTTAGCGTATATTTGCCGATTAATTCCCAGTTACTCGGGAGTGCGTTAGGGATTGCAGCGGCATCCTTGTTATTGTGAGATTGCCGCGCAAGCTCGCAATGACAAGATAGAGCGGAAAGCCCGACCCGCAGGGGAACGCCCATACTTCGACAAGCTCAGTATGACTTAAAATTGACAGAAAAAGAAAATGAAGCATATTAGAAATTTTTGCATTATTGCACACATTGACCACGGAAAAAGTACGCTTGCCGACCGACTTCTTGGTGCCACACAAACCGTTACTGCCCGTGAAGAAAAAGCGCAATTGCTTGATAACATGGACTTGGAACGCGAACGTGGAATTACGATAAAAAGTCACGCGATTCAAATGGAGTATACCTACAAAGGTGAGAATTATGTTCTGAATTTGATTGATACGCCGGGACACGTCGATTTTTCGTATGAAGTTTCGCGTTCGATTGCCGCTTGTGAAGGGGCTTTGTTGATTGTGGATGCGGCGCAAAGTATTCAGGCGCAAACGATTTCTAATTTGTATTTAGCTTTAGAAAATGATTTGGAGATTATTCCGGTTTTGAATAAAGTCGATTTGCCAAGTGCCAATCCGGAAGAAGTGAGCGATGATATTATTGATTTATTAGGATGTAAATTGGAAGATATTATACACGCTTCTGGGAAAACTGGTTTTGGTGTCGAGAACATTTTGGCAGCGATTATTGAAAAAGTTCCACCACCAAAAGGCGTGAAAGACGAGCCATTACAGGCGTTGATATTCGATTCGCATTACAATCCGTTTCGTGGAATTGAAGTTATTTTTCGTGTGAAAAACGGCGAAATCAGAAAAGGACAAAAAATAAAATTCATGGCAACTGGCAATGAATATTTTGCCGATGAAGTAGGAACGTTGAAATTGAACCAAGTCCCAAAAGATATAATTTCTACAGGTGATGTTGGTTATTTGATATCCGGAATTAAAGAAGCGAAAGAAGTCAAAGTGGGTGATACGATTACCGATGCGAAAACGCCAACTACGAATATGATTGTTGGTTTTGAAGATGTAAAACCGATGGTTTTCGCCGGAATTTATCCGGTTGATACCGATGATTACGAAGATTTACGTTCGTCGATGGAAAAATTGCAGTTGAATGATGCGTCATTAGTATTTTTACCAGAAAGTTCTGCAGCTTTGGGATTTGGATTCCGATGTGGCTTTTTAGGAATGCTGCATTTGGAAATCATACAAGAACGATTGGAACGCGAATACGATATGACTGTAATTACAACAGTTCCTAACGTTTCGTACCTTGCTTATACTAAGAAAGATCCTGAAGTTGGATTTGTAATTAACAATCCGTCCGATTTACCAGAACCTTCCCGATTAGATCGAGTGGAAGAACCTTATATCAAAGCGACCATCATTACCAAAGCCGATTATGTTGGAAATGTAATGGGTTTGTGTATTGAAAAACGCGGTGTAATAACCAATCAAACGTATTTAACAACTGAAAGAGTCGAATTGAATTTTGATATGCCTTTGGCAGAAATTGTATTTGATTTTTACGACCGATTGAAAACGGTTTCTAAAGGATACGCGTCGTTTGATTATTCGCCTATTGGAATGAGAATATCTAAATTAGTTAGATTAGATGTTTTATTGAATGCGCAATCGGTCGATGCTTTATCGGCTTTGATTCACGAAAGTAATGCGTATCACATTGGTAAAAAAATGTGTGAAAAATTAAGGGAATTGATTCCGAGACAACAATTTGATATTCCGATTCAAGCGGCAATTGGTGCTAAAATCATTGCGCGTGAAACGATAAAAGCCTTGCGTAAAGACGTTACTGCCAAATGTTATGGTGGGGATATTTCGCGTAAGCGTAAATTGTTGGAAAAACAGAAAAAAGGAAAAAAACGAATGCGTTTGGTAGGAAATGTTGAGATTCCGCAGGAAGCCTTTATGGCAGTGCTTAAATTGAATGACTAGGAAAGATTGCTTCGTTCCTCGCAATGACATAAGAAGCCCAATAGCGAAAGTTGTTGCGTTTTATTTTTGCATTTCTTTGAATAGTTTTTGAACATCATCTATTTTAAAAAGCTGTGTTCCTTCATTCATTGTGGCTGCTGTTCCGCAACAAACGCCCATTTGAATTACTTCTTGTAGGGTTTTGTTTTGCGATAATGCCCATACCATTCCACCAACCATACTGTCGCCTGCTCCTACAGTACTTTTCTTTTCTACTTTTGGTGCTTTTACAAATTCGGTTACTTCTTTTGTTACTAAAATAGCGCCTTTCACTCCTAATGAAACTACTATGATTTCGGCACTTCCATTTTCTATTAACGTTTTTGCTGCTTTTTCAACTTCGTGTAATTCCAATCGTTCCACTCCTAGTAGTTTTGCCAACTCTCCAATGTTTGGTTTAGCTAAATAAACACCGGTTTCTAAAGCTTTTTGCAATGCTTCGCCAGATGTATCAACAATTACTTTTATTCCCGATAGTTTTGCGATTTTGACAATTTTCTGATAGAAATTAGTTGGTAAACCTTCGTTCAAGCTTCCGCTGATAACCAAATAATTAGACTTTATTTCTTTTATGATTTCGACTATTTTGGTTTTC
>JANNCY010000055.1:0-11832 GCA_031387085.1 Flavobacteriales bacterium
TAACAAGGTTTTCATCAGCAATTGATTGAGTTCCATATCTTCGACTACTAATATTTTGGTGTCCTTTATGGCGGTATCTAATTCTTGAATTTCGGGTTCTAGCACGGCTTCTGCATTTGTTTTAGTGAATTGCAATATAAAGCTAAAAGTCGAACCTTTACCAAGAGTACTTTCGACATCAATTGTTCCGTCTTGTGCTTCGATTAATTGTTTTACGATGGCAAGTCCCAAACCTGTTCCTCCAAATATTCTGGAAGTACCGCTAGTGGCTTGCTGAAAATTTTCAAATATTTTTTCTGTTTTGGTTTCTTTGATTCCGATTCCGGTATCGGCAACAGCAAATTTCAGCGTGACGTTTTCATCGGTTTCGGAGAGTAAATTGACACTTACGGTTATTTTTCCATGGTTGGTGAATTTTACCGCATTGCTGACCAAATTTAAAATAATCTGATGCAAACGAACCGGATCACCCACTAAAACTTCTGGAATGTTTTTATCGTAATGTGTGACTAATTTTAAATTCTTTTCTTGAATTTTGGTTTCAAACAAATGCAACATCGCATTGATAGACAACTTGAGTTTGAACGGTGTTTTTTCAAAAGTCATTTTTCCGGCATCGACTTTAGCCAAATCGAGAATGTCGTTAATCAATACAATCAACGCATCACCACTCATTTTTATAGCCGTTAAGTATTCTTTTTGTTTGGCGGTTAATTCGGTTTTGAGCACTACTTTGGTAAATCCGATAATGGCATTCATTGGTGTACGGATTTCGTGGCTCATGTTCGACAAAAACTGTTGTTTCGATTTTACAGCTTCTTCTGCTTTTTGAGTCGCCGTTTCTGCTATGCTTTTGGCATCTTCAGCAATCGATGTAGCGAGTTCGGCAAATATCTTGGCTTCGATTAATTCGGTTTCTATTTTCTTTTGTTCGGTAATGTCTCTGGCTACAACTACTGCTCCGATAATATTTCCTCCTTCATCTTTATATACTGAACCGTTGAATAAAACATCGGTGAGTTTGTGGTCTTTTATCGTAAGCGGATAATCGACTACAAACCCTTTTGAAAATACTTCTTCATAGCCGTTTTTAGCTTTATCTTGTTCGGTAAAATAGTTGATAAAATCAGAATTAATTAAATTTTCTTTTGTCACACCAGTAACCCTAATAGATGCTTGGTTGCAATCGGTTATTTTACCACTAATACTAATTGTAAACAAGGGATCGCGACTGGCTTCAATTAAACTTAAGGAATATTGTGAAGCTAATTTTAAAGAATAATTATACGCTTCGAGTTCTTTACTTTCGATAACGCGTTTTTCTTTTTCTACATTTTGAAAGTTGAGTTCTTTATCGGCGATTTCTAATTCGTCGGCACGATCTTGCTTTTCTCCTGTTTGGAATTCGAGTTCTTTGTTGGCAATGAGTAACTCATCGGCTCTGTCTTTTTTTTCTCCTGTTTGAAAGAGTAATTCTTTATTGGCAATGATTAATTCGGAGGCGCGTTTTTCTTTTTCATCGTTTTGAAATAAAAGCTCTTTATTGGCAATGATTAATTCTTGTGCTCGTTTTTCTTTTTCATCATTTTGAAAGGCCAATTCTTTATTAGCAATAATTAATTCGGCTGCTTTTTTTTCTTTAATTTTATTTTGATATTCTAATTCTTTATTAGCAATAACTAATTCATCGGCGCGTTTTTCTTTTTCATTATTTTGAAATTCCAATTCTAAGTTAGCGATGCTTAATTCGTCAGCGCGTTTTTCTTTTTCATCATTTTGATACGCTAATTCTTCATTGGCAATTAGCAATTCGGCGGCGCGTTTTTCTTTTTCTTCGTTTTGGATGGCGAGTTCGTTATTGGCAACCCGCAAGTCTAAAGCCCATTTTTGTTCGGCGATATCCCGAGCCACAATCACTATTCCTTTTACATTGCCGAGTTCGTCTTTGTATTCAGAACCGTTGAAAAGTACATCGGTGAGTTTTCCGTCTTTATGACGAATGGTAAGCGGTGCATCGATAACCGAACCATTTAAAAACACTTCCTTATATACATCGCGTGCTTTTTGATGTTCGGTGAAATAATCAAAAAAATCGGAACCAATTAATTGTTCGCGATCAATTCCTGTTATGTTTACAGTGGCTTGGTTTAAATCGGTGATTTTACCTTCGTTATTAATGGTTACCAAAGGATCTAAACTGGCTTCGATTAAACTTAACGAATATTGGGAAGCCATTTTTTGGTTGTTGGTATACGATTCTATTTCAGAATTTCTTCTTTGATGATTCCAGAATAAATAAAAAATAAATACCACCAGCAACGCTAAAAATGAAAAAATAGCAGAAAGGAGCATTTGCGATAATTCGGTTCCTGATTTATTTTCTGCTTTTCGTTGTTTTAGCAATATTAATTCTTCTCGACTTATTGCTTTAATATTGTTTCGAATAGAATCCATTACGGAATTTCCAGCCATTATATAATCCGTTTCAATGGACTTGTTGTTGGCGTGGTTTTTCCTGTTTTCAACTAATTTTATTGAAATAGCAGTCCTGTTTTTAATTTCTTTTTTTAATTTTTCAATTCGTAATTGTTGCGATTTATTATCTTTCGTAAGTTCTAAAAGTGTTGCTAAATTTTTGTCAATTTCTTTTAGACTTTGATGAAATGGTCTTAAAAATTCATCTCTTTCAGTTAATAAATACCCTCTACTTCCGGTTTCAATATTGACAATATTCAAAAGGATTTCATTGTTTTTATCTAAAATTTCCTGAGTGTGACTGATCATCTTTTCGGATGAATTTACAATCTTTGTATTGTAATAAAAAAAAGTCAATAGCAAAGCAATCACAGCAATTGCAATGTAATAAATGATGGTGTTTTTTTTATCTAAAGAAAAATTCATGGTAGTGTTGAGACTGATTACGATTCGTCTTTTGTCGTACGAACTAAACTTATTCCGGTAGCAAAAAACAGCAATCCTAAAATACCATATATAATCAGCATTTTAACATCGCGTTCACCGCCAGAAGTTCCCATAAATATTGCTGCAGTGTAGATAAGTCCGGCAATTCCAAGTAATGTTAGTATGGCTCCAAAAATTCGTTTAATGTTCATAATTTGTTTTTTAATAGTTAATTATTTGCAATTTGTCACACTGAGCCTGTCGAAGTGTTTTTCATTATATAGTCTTCGACAAGCTCAGACTGACATTTTGGTTCTAATTGATTTTAATTTTAACCTACAAAATCAATTTTTAGTTCTATTTAATTAATGTCACCCAACGGGTTAGTATTAAATATCCTCAATTGGATTTCTTCTTTTGTCTTTTAGTTGTTTGAAATGCGATGGCGAAAGTCCGGTTACTTTTTTAAACTGACTCGACAAATGCGCTACACTACTGTAGTTCATTTTCCATGCGATTTCGGTAATATTCAATTCTCCGTAAATCATGAGTTCTTTAATGCGTTCTATTTTGTGAGAAATGATAAATTGTTCAATAGTAGAACCTTGCACTTCTGAAAATAAGTTAGCGAGATAGGTATAATTGTGATCGAGTTTTGCTGTCAAATAATCAGAGAAATTTACTTTAATTCCTTCATCCGAATGGTGAATCATTTCAATAATGATGTTTTTGATGCGTTCGATGAGAATGGCTCGTTTGTCATCCATTAACTCTAAACCCGATTCTAATAAACCGGCTTTGAGCATTTCGCGTTTTTCCATGGAAATGTCTTCCATAATTTCAACTTCGCCTAAATCGACTACGATAAAATGCAGTCCGAGTTTTTTTAATTCGTCTCTCACTGCTAATTTGCAGCGGTTACTGACCATGTATTTGATGAATAGTTTCAAGTAAGTACAGATTTAACTAATTTAGTCAAAGGTGGCATTTATTAAAGTGGCACTGTTGTACTTTAACCGATTTAAGTTATACAATTCCGATATTTTCGAGTGCTATCCTTTTCTTGTCTTTAAGTTGTTTGAAAAAACTGGGTGTGAGTCCGGTTACTTTTTTGAATTGTCTCGACAGATGCGATACACTACTGTAATTGAGCATATAGGATATTTGAGTGAGGTTTAATTCATCGTATAAAAGCAATTCTTTTACGCGTTCTATTTTGTGTGCGATGACAAATTGTTCGATCGTAATTCCTTTAACTTCTGAGAAGATTTTAGAAATGTGTGTGTAATCCTGACCTAGCTTTTCGCTGATGTAATCGGAAAAATTCATTTTGGGAAATTCATCCGTATAATGCACCATTTCGATGATGACATTTTTGATTTTTTCGATGAGTACTGATTTTTTATCATCCATCAATTCCAATCCCGATTTTAAAAGTCCGAGTTTTAATTCATTTCGTTGTTTAATTGTTAAATCGTCTATTACTTCTACCGTTCCTAAATCGACAATAACATATCGAAGATCGAGTTTATCCAACTCTTCTTTGACTACCATTTTACAACGGATGCTTACCATGTATTTGATGTAGAGCTTCATATTGATTTACATTTTTTAGCTATTTAAATATCTAAAAATCGGCAGTTTAATCTTCGTAACCACTTTTAATAATAGTCGAGATCATTTTGAACTGTACATTGGCGTTAAAACGATGTCGGGCGTGAGCGGGTATAATTATTCCTTGACCTAAGGTAAGTTTGTGTGATTTCTCGTTGATGATGATTTCGGCGGTTCCATCAATAATTTGTATGTAATTATCGAATGGCGATGTTTTTTCGGCGAGTTCTTCTCCGGCATCGAAGGAAGATGCAGTAATGTTTCCGGTAGTTTTTTTAATGATTGTTTTACTTAAGACAGCATTGGGAATGTACTGAATAATCTCAACTATTATATGAGATTTGGCTTTTTCAATTTCTGAAGTATCCATTATTTTTTGGAAGTTACTTTTTATTCAAAATCGCAATAAGCGATGGCATTGAAAAAGTATTATCCATTACAAAGATGAAGTTTTAATTTGGTTAAGTGTTAGACAATTCATAAAAAGAATTACATAATTCATAGAGTGGCTTTTTTTGTGTCAAAAGAAAGCGAATTACTATAGAAAAAATCTCGACTTATATTGTCACAAAAATACCCCCAAATAGTGTCTAACTTTTTGGGGGCAGTGCAAAGAAGAATGGCTTTTATTGATTGCGTTAATCTAATTTAATTAACTACAAGATACACAAGTACAATTAGAACCACAGTTGCAATCAACGCAGTTACATTTTGGATTGGTACATTTTACATTTAGAGCATCGCTCATTAATTTAACTACTTTCATAAGAGTGTTTTTTAATTGTTATTTAATGATGCAAATGTATAGCAGCGATAGCTGTTGGATGTTCTATGATTTTGGGATTGATTTCTATGATTTTGGGTTTAGATAGTATCTAACGATTTACGCTTTAAAGTACCGATACTTTTAAAATGAGTTGGTGTAAGACCTGTAATCTTTTTAAATTGTGTGGAGAGATGAGCCACGCCACTGTATTCAAGCTCAAAAGCAATTTGTGATAAAGTCAGTTCGTCGTAAACCAAGAGTTCTTTTGCTTTTTCGATGCGTTGTTCGATAAAGTAATTTTCGATGGTTCGTCCTTCAACAGCAGAAAATAAGCTGCTTAAATAGGTATATTCATGATGAAGTGTATTGGAAATTAATACGGAAAGTTTTATTTTATTTTCGGAAGCCTCCATTTCATTTCGTGCCCTTTTAATAACGAGCTTCTTAATTTTTTCGATGGTATTTCCAGCTTGACTGTCGATTATCTCAAATCCTATAGTGTGAAGATCATTGAAAAGCAATTCTTGTTGCTCTTTTTTCAATGCGTATTGCAGGTGTATTTCACCCAAAAGTACTTTATGAAATGGGATTTGTACTTTTTGCAAAATTTCCTCCACAGCAAAAATGCAACGGTTACATACCATGTTTCTGACTAATACAACTTCGGAATCCATACGTAAAGATAAAAAAATAATAGTAGTAGTGCTTTTAAAAATCCATAGATAACAAAAAGCGGACATCCTTTAAAATAGGATTGTCCGCTTTTTCAGTGGAGCAGAGAGGAAGGGATTCGAACCCTCGATACAGTCACCCATATACACGCTTTCCAAGCGTGCGCCTTCAGCCACTCGGCCACCTCTCTATTTGGTTTGCAAAGAACAGTAAAAAATAACAAAAAACAAAGCAGAAATCTAAACCATTTCGCCTCGTAACGAAGTTTCGAAAATCGTTTTAAAAACATTCGGAGCTACTTGCTGCCCGAGCAAATACATCAGCTTGGTTATTGCCGCCTCTGTGGTGATATCTTTGCCAGAAATGATTCCGATTTTCTTCAATTGGGTACTGGTTTCATACTGTCCCATATTGACGCTTCCGCCAGAACATTGCGTGACATTTATGATATGTAAGCCGTTTTTAATTGCTTTTTTTAGAAGCTGAATAAACCAATCTTCCGTCGAAGCATTTCCTGAACCATACGTTTCCAGCACAATTCCCTTTAAATCCGGAATGGCAATAATAGACGACAATACTTTTTCATTGATTCCGGGAAACATCTTCACAATAATCACATTGTTATCTAAATTTTTATGCACTACACATTTTTTTAAATTGGTTTTGGATAAAATTGAACTCACATTCACATTCAAATGCACTCCCGACTCTGCTAATGCAGGATAATTGGGAGATGCAAACGCATTAAAATGTTCTGAATTTATTTTTGTTGTACGATTGCCTCGGTATAATTTGTATTCAAAATACAAACAAACTTCCTTAATCGCCGATTTTCCTTTGTGTTGTAATGATGCAATTTGAATCGCTGTAATTAAGTTTTCTTTCGCATCGGTTCGTAAATCTCCAATGGGTAATTGAGACCCTGTAAAAACAACAGGTTTGGATAAATTCTCCAACATAAAACTCAACGCCGATGCCGAATACGACATAGTATCCGAACCGTGAAGCACTACAAAACCATCAAATTTAGTATAGTTTTCTTCAATGATATTAGCCATTTGAATCCAGTGTTCCGGATTCATATTCGAAGAATCAATTGGTTTTTCGTAGGAAATGGTTTCAATTAGACAATCCAATTGCTTAATTTCCGGAATTTTTTGCAGTAATTTTTTAAAGTTGAAAGCCTTTAACGCACCCGTTTCAAAATCCTTCATCATACCAATGGTTCCACCAGTATAAATAAGCAATATGTTCGGTTTAGAGTGCATTACAATTTTCTTATTTCCCCATTGGGGATTATGGGGCTTTTATTCACAACCGGATTCGCATACATCGCCAAAAAACTTTCTACCATAGTTTCATTGGAAGCATCGATTTTCATCTCTAAACGTCTTTCAAACAACGATTTTTCATTTTCGGTATAAAGATGCTTGTACTTATTTGTTTTATGTAACAAATCGTACGCAATATAATTGGTCGGCCATAACTTATACGATTGCAAAATAGAATCGTCGATAACCTGCGCCAGTGCTTGAACTTGCTTGTTGGTATTATCGTTTTCGTCGTCGATGACGTCGAGTTCTTTGTTTAAAACTTCTCCAACGTGAATGTGTATTCGTTTTTTCTGTCCGATAATGCCACTTAACAACGTAATGAAATCTTCATTTTTATCTTTGATGTAAATCTCATCGTTGGCTTCTGCCATAATCTGTGGCATTTTCAATGCATCTGTTGGATCGTATTCGTAGGAAATCGAAACAGGAACAATTTTAATTTTCTTAAAGTAATCCATTAAATTCTTTTCGTCAGAACCCATTCCTAGCATTTTTAATACGCCCGAATGTGTCGCATCGTTGCCATCTTTAGTTCTTCCTTCACGCTGAGCAATCCAAACTGAACGGTTTTCTCGCAACAATAATTGGGCAATGAATTCCGACATTAACTTCGAACTTTGCAATAATTCTCTTGGCGGTAAACCTCTTTGTACTAAAAAGTTTCGGTTCAATTTCGACAGTTTTAAAAGAAAATCCTTCTTCACTAAATTATCACCAATTGCAGAAGCTGTCATGACTAAACCGTGATCAAACAAACAAACATTCAATAATGATGTATCTAAAATAATATCTCGGTGGTTGGAAATAAAAAGATACGAGGTGTTTTTTTCTAATTTTTCAAAGCCCGAAGTAGTCAATCCCTCTGACGATTTTCGCAATACTGTTTGCACCGATTCGTAGATAAAATTGCATTGAAAGTCACGAATTGAATGGGTTTTTCGCAATTGCGTTTTCCAAACTTCTTCATCAACATCAGGAAATGTAAAACTCATAATGGCCTTCATCATCGGATGATTTAAAGAAGCGCAAATGGCTTCATTTACTTCGGTATCATAAAAAGGACGAATGGAATCGAATTTTGACATTCTCTGAATTAAAATTTAGCAGAACAAAAGAACAAATTTTTTCTCAATTATCGTTGAAAATATCGTTAAATCCCAAAAATTGCTTTGGAGTTTTCGGTAGTGATCCGGGCAATTTCGTCAACTGTAAGCCCGAAAATTTCAGATAGTTTCTGTGCGACCAAAAGCGTATAACTACTTTCATTTCGCTTTCCGCGATGTGGAACTGGAGCCAAATACGGAGAATCGGTTTCCAATACAATGTGTTTCAAATCAATCTGATTCAGGAATTGATCAATCTTTCCATTTTTGAATGTGGCAACACCGCCAATTCCAAGTTTTAGATTCAAGGAAATAGCTTTTTTTGCCTGTTCAAAATCACCCGTAAAACAATGAAAAATTCCGAATAAGTCATCACTTTTTTCGCTTTCTAACACTTCGAAAATTTCGTCAAAAGCATCGCGGCAGTGAATGTTAATCGCCAATTGGTACTTTTTTGCCAATTGAATTTGATGTTTGAATGCTATTTTCTGAATGTCTAAGGTTGTTTTGTCCCAGTACAAATCAATTCCGATTTCGCCAACAGCGTAGAACTTCCGTTTTAAAAATTCATTTTCTACCTGTTGCAGTTCATTTTCAAAAGTCTCAGGTTTCACATAACACGGATGCAAACCCATCATGAGGAATACATTTTCGGGATATTGACTTTCCAAATCGTACATTTTCTGTGTGTAAGTGGAATCAATTGCCGGAATAAAAAATCGGGAAACACCAGCATCAATGGCGCGTTGTATCATTTCATTGCGATCGTCTTGAAATTGAGAGGAATATAAATGCGTGTGCGTGTCGGTGAGAATCATGGTTACTTATTGAACCACAAAAGTAACGCTTTTTGTCATTTCGACGAAGGAGAAATCACATCAAGTAATTTTTGATTATGTGATTTCTCCTTCGTCGAAATGACAAGAAAATTATTCCAAATCTTTCAACAATTGCTGTGCTTTATCATAATCTTCTGTATCGGCTGGAATTTGTTTTAATAAAACTTTGCAATCGGCAATTTTTTTCTGTTTAAAATTCGATAGCGCTAAGTACCACGTGGCTTTGTCTTTATAAACGGAAGTTCCGTTTCGCAAGTTGTTTAGAGTTAATTCTGCTTTTGCGTATCCGTTCGTTTCGATTAGGGCAATGGCATAGAAATACTGTAATTCTGGGTTGTTTAAATCCTGTACTTTTTCAAAAGACGTTACCGCTTTTTGATATTCATGAGCATTAAAGAAATCTTGTGCTTCTTTTAAATTTGAGTCGCTATCGCCTCTTTCTACAAATTGCGCGGTTTCGTGTTGACTGTAATCGCCGTATTGTGGATCGCTTTGATTGAATAGTAAAGTTCCAAAAAGAATTGCCATCGACGCGGCCACTGCGTAATACCATGGTTTTAAGTTGACTACTTTGGTTGCCTTTTCTTCAGTTTCAGCAAAATATTCGTTGGAAATAGTCTCTAAATTTTTCTTGAAATCTTCCGTTTCGGATGCGAATTTATGCGATAAAAACTGTGTCGTTGCTACATATAAATTGAATTGTTCTTTGAATTGCGCATCATTTTGCAGCTTTTCTTCAAAGATTATTTTTTCGTCGGGAGGCATTTCGTTAGCGAGGTAACTCTCAAAGCCTATGTACATTTCTTCGTTCATGGTTTCTTAATTTATAGATCGAAATCTGGGTGATTGTTGTATCATTTCTGTCAATTGGCCTGTGCAAAGCGATTTTTTCTTACGCACATAACCATACGTCACGTTCAGTTTTTCGGCAACTTCTTCCATGGTTTTGGTGACAAAACTCAGTTGAAGCACTTCGCGACATTTTTCTCCTAATTTTTGAAACATTTCGTCGAAGAGCGATTGCTTTTCGTCAAAAACTTCGGTTTGGAATGTCATTTCCTGAACGGATTCATCAATAGATACATTATCATCCTTTAATGTTACCTCTTTATTGGATGATTTTTTTAATTCATTAAGCCAGCGTCTTTTACAAAGGAGAAAAAAGTAGGCATCAAACGGACATATGAGTTGGAGTCCATTGGTTTTAACTCCGTTCCGTTCGGCTACGCCTCGGGTGGCTTGGTTGTATATAGTGATTAATACTTCCTGGATTACATCTTGCGCTTCATCGTCATCGCCACTATTATTTCTAATGTAGTTTTTGACTTTCGGCACAAACTTTTTGTAAATCGATTGGATGACGGCAGAATTGTTTTGGACTAATCCATCAATATAGATTTGATCGGGATGCAGTTTTTTTTCAGTCATAACTACCTTATTTATGGGCTAATTTAAAAAAAATAAAATGATTGGGGTAACAAAGTTTTTATTGAATTGATATAAGGATATAAAGTTCATCAATATACTGTAATGAAGTTCCCAATAAAAAGAATCTGAAATAAATTCAGATTAAATGGGTAACAAATTAAAACACGAATTGATATAACTATAACAAACAAAATTAAATAACATTAAAACTTAGAAATCATGAAAAAATCAATTATCACATTAGCCATCGTAGCATTAACATTTACAAATATAAATGCTACAGAAGTAACAACAACTTCAAACACTATCGAAGCAACTACTCTTACTAGAGATCAAATTACAGAAGTTTACGATTGGAATGTAAAAACAAATCAAGGAAATTATTCTGGAACCGCAAACTCTCTCGAAGAAGCACAAAAAATGATCGAATTAGTCACTGTTGGCGAAGTCGTTTTAGACCGAAAAATAGAAAGCTACTATCAAGTAAAAAACGAAGTAGCTTCTAACACACAAAGATTGTACTTCTGGGAAGTAACCACCAATTCTGGAACTGCTAAAGGATTTTCAAACTCTGAAAGTCAAGCCAAAAGAATGATCGAACTAGTAAGTACTGGAGCCATTTTGAACTTTAAAATTGTGCAAAGTGCCGATTTTCAAAAATAATTAAAAAAAGGGGTAACAATTTAGTTGCCCAGTTGATATACTAATATAAACAAAGAATCTGAAACGAGTTCAGATTAAAACAATTAAAACATAGAAATCATGAAAACATTAAAAAACATCGGATTATTATTTTTAGTAGCAATTACATTATTTAGTTGCACCCCAAACAATGAAGAAATTGAAATTACTGCTCCTCAAAATGTGGCACCAATAAATGGCAAATCATTTTCGGCAGACGAAGCATCACAACCCATCGCTTTTAGATGGACACCTGTTGTACCAAAACCACAATCAGTAATCTATAGACTAAAAGTTTGGCAACTAATGCAAGGGCAAAGCGGATCTCAAGCCATGAGAACCAATCAACCAATTGTTACAAAAGACGTTGATAATATTACTCAAACAACAGTTGTCGGAATTTATACTGGTCCATGTCGTCCTCCTTATTTATGTGATTTTATTTGGACAGTTGAAGCAATTGATTCAAACGGAAATCTGATAGGAACAAGTAA
>JANNCY010000218.1:0-3613 GCA_031387085.1 Flavobacteriales bacterium
TTCTTTAAATTATTTTTCCAAACTCCTTTCTTCATTTACTAAACTATTTATTTTTTGCTTACTTTTGCCGAAATAGTACCGAATACAATAGTTAAAAAATGATAGTACCCATTTATGGTTATGGCGACCCAGTTTTGAGAAAAGTAGGAGTCGAAGTTTCGCCCGATTATCCAAATTTAAAAGAAATAATTGCCAACATGTATGATACGATGTACAATGCGTATGGCGTCGGATTGGCAGCTCCACAAATCGGATTGGCAATTCGTTTATTTGTGGTTGATACGGAGCCTTTTAGTGATAGTGATGGTTTGACAAACGAAGAACAAGAGCAATTAAAAGTATTCAAGCAAACGTTTATAAATGCCAAAATGTTGGTTGAAGAAGGTGATGAATGGGCTTTTAACGAAGGTTGTTTAAGTATTCCAGAAGTGCGTGAAGATGTGTATCGAAACGAAAAAATAACATTAGAATATTTTGATGAAGATTTCAATAAGAAAACCCAATCTTTTGACGGAATAGTAGCCAGAGTAATTCAGCACGAATACGATCACATTGAAGGTATTTTATTTACCGATAAAATATCCACATTGAAAAAGACTCTAATAAAAAAGAAGTTGCAAAATATTATGGACGGAAAAGCGTTTCCTGATTATAGAATGAAATTTGCCAACAAAAAAGGAAGATAGTTAAGAGTTGATTCGGTTATTTGGTAATACGTGTATGCGATACTCCAAATAATTAGCAAACAAATAACTAAATACACAAATTACCAAATAAACATATTAAAAAAATGAATGTAGAAAAAATATTAGCCATTTCAGGAAAACCAGGATTATACCTTTTACAAGTTCAAACGCGTTCCGGATTTGTAGCCGAATCGTTATTAGATGGCAAAAAAATAACCGTAAGCTTGAGAAGTAACGTGAGTTTACTATCTGAAATTTCTATGTATACGTATGAAGAGGAAAAACCGTTAGCCGAAATTTTACGTGCTATTGCGGTTAAAGAAAATGAAGGTCCAACTATTTCACACAAAGATGACAATGCCAAATTGGTAGCGTATTTTAAAGAAATAGTGCCGAATTATGATGAAGATAGAGTGTATGCTTCCGATATTAAAAAAGTACTTAACTGGTACAATATACTTCAAGCAAAAGGAATGGTTTCTAAAGACGAACCTATTGTTGAAAATGCTGAAGAAGTAAAAGAACAAGTCGTCGAAGAAGTAAAGGCTAAAAAGAAGTCAACCAAAAAAAAATAGTTAATTTCTTTTTCATAACTATATATCCTGTTACTCTATAAAAGTGACAGGATTTTTTATTTTTACATAGTAAGATCGAACAATCGAACAATCGAACAATCGAACAATCGAACAATCGAACAATCGAACAATCCAAAAATCCATAACACAAATGAATTCCCGCCAACAACAACTCAACGCTTTCAACAGATTGTTAGATATAATGAACGATTTGCGCGAAAAGTGTCCCTGGGACAAAAAGCAAACACTCGAAAGTTTACGCCACCTTACCATCGAAGAAACCTATGAATTGGGTGATGCGATTCTGAATAACGATTTACAGGAAATTAAAAAGGAATTAGGCGATTTGCTGTTGCATATTGTTTTTTACGCCAAGATTGGAAGTGAAACCAACGATTTTGACATGGCCGATGTTTGTAACGAAATTTGCGATAAACTCATCCATCGTCATCCGCACATTTATGGTGATGTGGTTGTTGCCGATGAAGAAGAAGTCAAGCAAAACTGGGAAAAACTCAAACTCAAAGAAGGAAAAAAATCGGTTTTAGAAGGCGTTCCAAAAGGATTGCCCGCTTTAGTAAAAGCAAGCCGCATCCAAGATAAAGTAAAAGGTGTCGGATTTGATTGGGAAGAACCACATCAAGTTTGGGATAAAGTCCAGGAAGAATTACAAGAATTACAAGAAGAAGTCACCAAAGGAAATCAAGATAAAATAGAAGCTGAATTTGGCGACGTTTTATTCTCGATGATCAATTACGCACGATTTTTAAATGTCAATCCCGAAGACGCTTTGGAGCGAACCAATAAAAAATTCATCAAACGTTTTCAATACCTCGAAAGTAAAGCAGGCGAACTCGGAAAACCATTAATGGATATGACTTTAGCTGAGATGGATGTATTTTGGAATGAAGCGAAGAAATTGTAAAAGAAAGTTTGTGGTCATAATCACAGTTTTCAGTTCTTATAAATTTATCTATATTTGACTCGAGGCGCAGCCGACTGTTGGAGCGCATCGAAAAAAAACCAACCAACCAAAACCAACTTTTATGTCAGAAAAACACGAATTAAAACGCTCTCTCGGATTAATCGACGCCACAAGCCTTGTCGCAGGCTCGATGATAGGATCTGGAATTTTTATTGTAACCGCTGCAATGGCCCGTGATGTTGGTTCGGCTGCCTGGCTTATTATTATTTGGATCGTTACCGGATTATTAACCATGTCTGCTGCCTTAAGCTACGGTGAATTAGCTGGAATGATGCCTAATGCAGGCGGACAATTTGTATACATCCAACGGGCATATGGAAAACTCATTTCCTTTTTATACGGTTGGACGGTTTTTACAGTTATTCAAACCGGAGTAATTGCGGCAGTGGCAGTAGCGTTTGCCAAATATTGTGCTGTTTTTTTTCCAGTTTTAGATACCAAACTTTTTACAATCGGTGAAAATTATGCCTTTACAAATAAACAGGTCGTAGCAATGGCAAGTATTTTATTGCTAACTTATATCAATACTAAAGGCGTAAAAACAGGAAAAACCATTCAGTTGATTTTTACATCTGCCAAACTAATTGCTTTGTTTTCCATTATCATCCTCGGATTGTATGTCGGATTAAAAACCGATGTATTATCTAACAATTTTGCCAATATGTGGGATGCTTCCAAAACTATTTTAAATCCAGACGGAACAATTACGGTTACTAAAATAGCCGGTGTAGCATTACTTGGTGCGATGGGAGCGACTATTATAAACTCCTTATTTTCTAGCGATGCGTGGAACAATGTAACTTTTATTGCAGGTGAAATTAAAGATCCGAAAAAGAACATTCCACGAAGCTTATTCTTAGGAACTTTAATCGTTACCATTATTTATATTTTAGCGAATGTGGCGTATTTGGCTTTGTTGCCAATGCAAGGAACTCCTGGCGCAACTGATGCAATTGGCAATGGAATCATGTTTCCACCAGACGATAGAGTAGGTGCTGCTGCAGCGAATGTGATTATGGGAAATATTGGTGTTTTCGTAATGGCGGGACTAATCATGGTTTCAACTTTTGGTTGTAATAGCGGATTAATTCTTTCTGGTGGACGTTTGTTTTACGCCATGGCAAAAGACAAATTGTTTTTCCCTCAGGCAGCGAGGCTGAATAAAAACGGTGTGCCTGCCAATTCATTGACGATGCAATGCATTTGGTCGTGCCTTCTTTGTTTTTCCGGAACTTATAGTGACCTGTTGAATTACATCATGTTTGCCGTGATGATCTTTTATGTACTCACCATCACCGGACTTTTTATCCTGCGAGTTAAAAAACCTGATATGCCCCGTCCGTACAAAGCATTTGGGTACCCGATCA
>JANNCY010000001.1:0-1794 GCA_031387085.1 Flavobacteriales bacterium
TGAAAGGATTTTTCCCAATCAACAATTTTTCCTCTTCCTCTCGGATACCGAATCGCAATCGGGTTTTGTAATCCCAATGAAGCCGTATATAAAATATTTCGTAAATCAACTTCATCTTTCGGAGCATAATCAATCATATTCGGAATGCATCGCAAATACGCCAAATCAAATACGCCATGATGTGTCGCGCCATCTTCTCCGACCAATCCAGCTCTATCTAAACAAAAGATAACTGGTAAATTCTGTAAAGCTACATCATGAATAACCTGATCATAGGCGCGCTGTAGAAATGTCGAATAAATATTGCAGAAAACCACCATCCCTTGCGTCGCCATTCCGGCAGAAAGTGTCACAGCATGTTGTTCGGCAATGCCCACATCAAAAGCCCTGTCGGGAAATGCATCCATCATAAATTTTAAGGAACTTCCCGAAGGCATTGCTGGAGTTATTCCGATAATTTTCGGATTGTTGGCAGCCAATTCTACTAAAGTCAATCCAAAAACATCCTGGAATTTCGGCGGTAAATTTTCTTCCGATTTTGGATGGATTTCACCAGTAGTTTTATCAAACTTTCCCGGTGCATGGTATTTCACCTGATTGTCTTCGGCTTGTTGTAACCCTTTTCCTTTGGTAGTGATGACGTGTAGAAATTTCGGGCCTTTTACTTTTTGTAATCGTTTCAATTCGGTAATTAAAGCAAAGATATCATTTCCGTCAATAGGTCCAGAATAATCAAAATTCAGTGATTTGATCATGTTATTTTGCTTCGGATTTTTTCCGTCTTTCACCGAAGTCAAATAGTTTTTCAAAGCACCAACACTTGGGTCAATTCCGATGGCATTGTCGTTTAAAATCACCAATAGATTCGCATCGGTTACACCGGCGTGATTCAATCCTTCAAACGCCATTCCGCTTGCTATCGAAGCATCGCCAATAACGGCCACATGATGTTTGTTTTCCCCTTTTAATTGCGATGCAATCGCCATTCCCAACGCTGCCGAAATGGAAGTGGATGAATGTCCAACTCCAAAAGTATCATAAACACTTTCGCTTCGTTTTGGAAAACCTGATATGCCGCCAAGTTGTCGATTGGTATCGAACTTTGTTTTTCTTTCCGTTAGGATTTTATGTCCGTACGCCTGATGTCCCACATCCCAAACCAATAAATCTTCGGGTGTGTTAAAAACATAATGTATGGCAATGGTCAATTCAATTACTCCCAAACTGGCACCGAGATGACCTTCTTTTACCGAAACAATATCAATAATAAAATCGCGCAACTCCTTTGCCAGTTGGGGCAATTGCGCGGTCTCCAATTTTCGTAAATCGGTTGGATTGTTGATATGTTGCAGTAAATTTTCTGACATAGTACAAAGGTACGATTTGAAATTGTATTTTTACGACTGAAATTAATTCAGCTAAATGGAAAACATTTTTACCGACGAATACTTCATGAAAAAAGCCTTACAGGAAGCCGAAGTTGCTTTTGAAAAAGGCGAAATTCCTGTTGGTGCTATCATCGTTATCGATAATAAAGTCATTGCCCGAAGTCACAATCTCACCGAATTGCTCAACGATGTAACCGCTCATGCCGAAATGCAATCAATCACAGCGGCAGCGAATTTCCTTGGCGGAAAATACCTAAAAGACTGTACTTTATACGTCACCTTAGAGCCGTGTCAAATGTGTGCCGGCGCTTTGTATTGGAGTCAGATTTCTAAAATTGTATTTGGCGCTCGTGATGAGCAACGAGGTTACCTGACTTTCGGAACCCAGTTGCATCCAAAAACCCAA
>JANNCY010000019.1:0-1762 GCA_031387085.1 Flavobacteriales bacterium
AAAAGTCCGAATGAAACCGCAAGCGGATTGCATGTAAGGGGCGGAACTTCCGATCAGAATTTAATTTTATGGGACGGTATTCGATTGTATCATCCCGGACATTTATTTGGGATGATTTCCGGAATCAATCCGAATGTACAACAAACCGTCAATTTCTATAATAAAGCTACCAATCCAAAATTTGGTGAACGAATTAGTAGTAGTATCGACATTAAAACGAGCGATAAAATTGAGGATAAGTTAAAAGTTTCTGTTGGTGTAAATGCTTTAAATGCCGATGTATATATCAAAACGCCGCTCATTAAAGAAAAGTTGGGTTTGCAAGTATCGGCAAGAAAATCCTATACGCAATGGATACAAACGCCCACATTCAATGAATTGGCTGAGAAGGTATTTCAGAATACCAATTTCAATGATTTTAATGATCAAAACCAACTGGATTTTCAGGATTATTCGGCTAAGTTAAATTACAAACCGAATGCTAAAACAGAATTGTTTCTTACCGCTATTTTTATTGATAACAATCTCGATTTTAAAAATGAGGTTCCAAATTACAGTTTGAATTCTCAAAAAATGACAATTCAAAATTATGGTTACAGTTTGAACTGGATTCAAAAATACGGTTCCAAATTATTGCAAAAAACAACATTGTTTTATTCGTTTTATGATTTTGATTATGAAAAAAAGCAGCAATACAGTTCCACACAATTTGAAGCTTTTAAAAAATTAAACCGAGTTATTGATTCGGGATTGGAGCTGAATTTCGCCTATTTTTTTCGGGATAATCTGAATTTAGATTTTGGATATCAGGTGTTGGGAAATGATATTTCGCATTTGTTCAATAGCTACAATCAAGATATCGGAATCGATTTGAGTTTGAAACATCTTTACACTGTTTCGCATATTGGTTATGGGTTCTTGAAATACGATATCGGAAAATGGAATCTGAATGCTGGAGCTCGATACAACTATTATAGTACTTTAAAATCGGATAGCTTTGAACCGCGGATTTTAATTCAGAAGCGTTTTTCAGATGCACTTGTTTGGCAAGTTTCGTATGAAAGAAAGAGCCAGATTTTGAGTCAGGTTAAAGAAAGCAATACTAATGATTTGAGTTTGGAAAACTACGTTTGGGTGTTGTCTGAAAATAAAGATTATCCAGTTCAAAAAGCCAATCATTTTACAACAGGATTTACGATTAAGAGCCATCATTGGTTGTTGGACGTGGATGCGTATTACAAAACAATCAACGGAATTACAACATTAACTTTTGGATTTCTAAATCAGAATGACATCAATAATCACAAAGGGAAAGGGTATACAAAAGGAGTAGATGTTTTACTTCAAAAGAGTGCTAAAACATGGAGAGCTTGGATGACATACACTTTTCAGGATTCGAAAAACAAATTTGAAGAAGTCAATAATAACGATTATTTTCAAATCAACTCCAACATCCAACATGCTTTAAATTTTGCCTTTAATAAAAAATGGAATAATTATTCGATTGCCTTGGGCTGGTTTTGGCATTCAGGAAAACCGTACAGTTCGTTGAATGATTCGGAGCAGATTTCATCGTTTAACACAGAAACGTTGCCAGCGTATCACCGTTTGGATATTTCGGGAATGTATCAATTTTACACACAGAATTCCACTTCATTTAAGATTGGATTTTCGATTTATAACGCGTATAATAATCACACTGTAATTAGCAAAGAATACGAACGGAAGTATGTTACTATTGACGATTATATCAACCCAAGAT
>JANNCY010000025.1:0-1629 GCA_031387085.1 Flavobacteriales bacterium
CGCTTCTTTTAATCCAGCCCCTATATCTAAATTTCCTTGGTCTAAAATACCTGGTAATTGATTGGCGACTTGCTGCATTTCTGCACAGCCTGAAAGTGATGTTCCTAAGAACAATAATTAAAGTAGTTTTTTCATAACATGTTTTTTTAAAGAATTTCCTCTCACACAAAAATAAAGCCATTTATTGAATTTATGCGAAAACAACCGTCTTATTATTGTAAACCATAATTTTCCTTTCGGCTTGTAATTTTATGGCTCTTGATAATACCATTCGCTCCAAATCTTTGCCTTTCAAAATAAAATCTTCAATCGAATGACTGTGCAAAACGCGAGCAGTATCTTGTTCTATAATCGGACCTTCATCTAGTTCTTCGGTTACATAATGACTCGTTGCTCCAATAATTTTCACCCCTCTTTTAAACGCCGAATGATAGGGTTTTGCGCCCGGGAAAGCCGGTAAAAACGAATGGTGAATGTTGATGATTTTGTTTTTATACAACGCAATTAAATCCGATGTAATGATTTGCATATAGCGCGCTAATACTATAAAATCAATTTCAAATTTTCGCATTAATTCGATATGCTGCTGCTCGCCTTCAAGCGCGGTTTCTTTAGTATACGGAACATGGTAAAACGGAATCGAAAATTGTTCTGAAATCGCTTTCAAATCAAGGTGATTACTCACAATTAACGGAATCTCCAATGGCAATTCCCCGGCACTAAACCTTCCCAAAATGTCATACAAACAATGGTCGTACTTCGATACAAAAAGCGCCATTTTCGGTTTCTGTTCCAGCGTATAAAATTCCCACGACATTCGAAACGGAATGGCAATGGTCTTCTCAAAATTGTTTTTAAACGAATTAGCATCCCAATTTTCACCATCAAATTCACATTCCAATCGCATAAAAAATACATTTTCATCGGCGTCAACATGTTGGTCAAGGTAAATAATATTCCCCTCACAACTCGCAATAAAACTTGTCACGTTAGCAATAATCGATTTCTGATCTACACAATGAATTAATAGTATAATTTTTTTCATGTCTTTTTAATATGAAGCTATTCCAGCTGTTCGCTCTATCTTTTGTGTCGAAAAAAATCGCCACAAAAGGATGCCGCTTCCATCTGGGCTAGGCAATTTTCTTCCAAACATAATCCTTTTCAAATCTAAACTTATTTTTTAGAAAAAATCAAAAGCAGTGTTGTTTTATGTTTTACACAATTTAATAGGCAATTTTTTGAAAAATCAGTAAATTGCACCACCAAAATAGAATAAAAACAAACAATGAATCCACAAACTCCTTATTCTCCAATACATAAAGTACGAATTGTAACAGCGGCTTCACTTTTTGACGGTCACGATGCGGCCATCAATATCATGCGAAGAATCATTCAAGCAACGGGGGTAGAAGTCATTCATCTTGGTCACGACCGTAGTGTAGAAGAAGTAGTCAACACTGCCATTCAGGAAGATGCCAATGCCATAGCAATGACTTCGTATCAAGGCGGACACAATGAGTATTTCAAGTACATGTTCGATTTGCTTAAGGAAAAAGGAGCGGGTCATATTAAAATATTCGGCGGTGGTGGCGGTGTTATTTTACCATCCGAAATTTCAGAATTACA
>JANNCY010000033.1:0-3728 GCA_031387085.1 Flavobacteriales bacterium
TTTTAGCTTCCTTTTGTAAAATCGCTGCATCCAAACCACGGGGAATGGCTGGCTTACAGAAATAATAAATCGCTTCTTTTGGAAATAAAGGTAAAATTCCGTTTAAATCTTTGTCATTTACGACTCCTAAAACTAGATGTAGAGAGTCAAATGTTTCTTTTTGGAGCTGATGTAAAACTATTTTTAAACCATGTGGATTGTGAGCGGTATCACAAATCACTTTCGGATATACTTGCAATTGTTGCCATCTGCCTTGTAATCCGGTGTTTTTTACAACATTCAAAAATCCATTTTTAATCGTTGTTTCATCGATAGTAAAATACTTTTTATCATTTAAAACACGAATACTTAGCAACGCAGTTTTCTTGTTATGAATCTGATAATCACCATGCAGATCTGAAGGATAATTTTCATGAATGGCATCCGATGCAAAATAAATATCCGATTGCGTTTCAGTAGCTTTAGTAATAAAAACAGCTTTAGTTTGTGAAGTGTATTCGCCAATAACAACAGGAATTTTCTCTTTTATTATTCCTGCTTTTTCGCCTGCAATAGCTTCTAATGTAGTGCCTAAAAATTGCATGTGATCAAAATCGATATTGGTGATTACAGAAACAAGTGGCGTAATAATATTAGTTGCGTCCAATCGGCCTCCCAATCCAACTTCAATAATATTGATGTCTGTTTTTTCATTTACAAAATACTCGAAAGCCAAACCGACCGTCATTTCAAAAAAACTCAGTTCATTGGTTTCAAAAAACGAGTTGTTTCTGGCAACAAATTCACAAACAAAAGTTTCGGAGATTTCCTTTCCATTAATTTTAATTCGCTCTCTAAAGTCTTTTAAATGTGGCGATGTATACAATCCGACTTTATATCCGGCTTCTTGTAATACCGAAGCCAATAGGTGCGAAGTAGAGCCTTTTCCGTTCGTTCCAGCTACATGAATACAATGCAGCTTTTTCTCGGGATTACCCAAATGATTGACCAGTAAAACAGTATTCGTCAAATCTTTTTTATACGCTGAAGCGCCCTGATGTTGGTACACAGGCAACTGTTTAAAAAGCCAATTTATTGTTTCCTGATAGTTCATTACTTTTTTAATAAAATATTCTTAATGCAAAATATTTTATGCTTTTTTTAGTTTAATATTGTAGGGTTGCGTTTACGCAATGCAAATTTGGAATTATTTTCACCATTAATACAAACAAATATACTTTATATGATTAATTTTTTTCTTCAAGTTCAAAACGACACAATTGCCAATGCCACGGGTGCCATTATTGAAGGTACTGTAAAAACAAACGAAATTTCTGTCTTAGGGTTTATTTTAAAAGGAGGTTTTTTCCTGATTCCAATTGCACTGTTACTTTTTTATACGATTTATTTGATTATCGAGCGTTGGATGTTTATACACAAACGCGGTGTCATCAATCCAAATTTAATTCGTGATATCCGTGATAATTTAAATGCAGGAAACATCGATTTAGCGGTATCTACTGCCGAAAGAGACAGCTCCGCTTCGGGTTACATTTTAAAAGAAGGAATTCTCAGCATCGGACGACCGATTGCTGAAATCGAATCGATTATGGAACGTGCTGCGAATATTGAAGTAGGAGGTATGGAACGAAAACTTGGGCAATTAGGTTTGATTGCTGGTATCGCACCTACCTTCGGATTTATCGGAACCATATCAGGAGTAATCAAAATTTTCTACAGCATTTCACAAACCGAAGACATCAGTATCGGAAATATTTCGGGTGGTTTGTACGAAAAAATGATTAGTTCTGGAGCTGGATTAGTAGTTGGAATTATCGCCTATTCTGCTTACCACTTATTCAACGGAAAAATTGACACTTTTGCCCTCGGAATGCAGAAACAAGTATTAGATTTTGTAAATATAATTCAGCGTCCAAATGGTAAAACGAAATAAACGATTCCACGCCGAAGTAGCTACTTCGTCACTTAGTGACATTATGTTTTTTTTGCTGTTGTTTTTCTTAATTATATCCACATTAGCGAATCCAAATGTAATTAAGATGACGTTGCCAAAATCGAAAAATAATGAGAAGACTAACAAACAGTATATCTCATTGTCGGTAAGCGAAGACAAGCGATTTTATTTAGACAAGCAAGAAGTTGCTTTCGATCAACTTGAAAGTACCTTGATGGCGCAAATTGGAACTGACAAAGATCAAGTTGTTGTAGTTAGAATTCCGTTCAACTTACAAGTACAAGATATGGTCGATGTGTTGCAAATTGGCGTCAAGAATAAATTAAAATTTGTTGTTGCTACAACTGGTTCTAAATAGAATTTCGATAAAGTTAACAGATTGCTTCGTTCCTCGCAATGGCTTTTGAAATCAGGAGCGAAAGATTAGTGCTGTCATTGCGAGGAACGAAGCAATCTCTTATTATTTGAAGCGAATGGCTTGGGCTGTCATTGCGAGGAACGAAGCAATCTCTTATTATTTGAAGCGAATGGCTTGGGCATTTTGCCATCCATTTTCCTGATTTCAGTGACAATAAAAAATGTCCCAAAACAATTGGGACTTTTTTTATTGTTACTGCCATCAGAGGTAGATTATAATGGAATTGAACTCTTGGATCAATCTTTCAAACTAAAGTTGTATCGAATGGTTCCAACCTGCTTTTCAGCTCCCGTCGGACTCGCTTCCCATTTGGTTTTCATTGCAGCTATTTTTGCTTGAGAAGCCAAACAACTCGCTGTATTGGTTGTTCCTCTGGCGCCGGGTTTTGCTTCCACGACAGTGCCATCTTTGTCAACTGTAATTTGTACAACGACCACTCCTTCCTCATTGCAATTATAAACAGGAGAAGGTTTGCTCAGTGCTTTTCTTCCTGCAAGGGAATATCCAGAACCATTACCTAAACCATTGCCGCTTCCATTACCACCGCCACTTCCAGAACCTGTTCCAGCCCCAGTACCTGTGCCGTTTCCAGTTCCGTTTCCGCCACCAGTTCCTCCGCCTGTGCCACCAGTTCCATAACCGGTAGAGTTAATGCTCCCGTTGGCTGAACCTTGATTTCCTGCTTTAGTTCCGTTACCATCACCGCCTTTGTTTCCTTTAAGGATATTGTCTAAAGCGCTAGTGGCATTTGAGTTCGCCTTTGGTTTTACGACCACTGGTTTTACTTCTTTTATTACTACAGGTTTGGTCACTACTTTAGGTTTCTCGTGTTTCGGAATAACTACATCCGTTTTATCGGCTTCGTCATCTTGTGCGATAATATCTTCTTCGGGAGTAGCTTCTGCTTTGGTTTGTTTAGTTGCATCTTTTACATCCAAAACTTCGCTTTTATAATCGGCGCCCGATCCCAAATCAGTATCGCCAAAATTGACTTCAACACCACCGCCACCGCCACCGCCACCAAGCAAAGCCAGTTCGGCATCAGAAGGTGGCCAAAAGCGAATAAAAAATAAGATTAAAAGCAACACGCCGTATATGCAAGTGGCAATTAGAAACGATTTTCTTTTTTCTTCTGGTGTTGTGGTTTCCATTTAAAAAGTTTTAAAATTGGGTTGCTATTTAAAAACGAGGAAAAGTATAAAAAATTGTTGAAAAACCAACTTTTGCTTTAGATATTTAACTTTTACTTATTTGTATCAAATGTAACTTTATTTTGGCTACTGCATCTTTCCCACGCAGACGAGAATCCACTTGTCAAGATATAGGATTCCCACCTGCACAGGAAAAACACAACAT
>JANNCY010000078.1:0-1826 GCA_031387085.1 Flavobacteriales bacterium
CCCAAAAAGAAATCGGCTACCAAAAAAAACATTTCAAAAAGTGACACCTTAAAAGAAGTAGCACTCTCTGCTATTGACACCACCGAATACAACATCCGAATGTTGGCACTCAAAAACGGTGATAGTTCAAAAAGATGGCAATTAAAAACACCCTATCCATTGCCAGGCGCCTTGCTTCCGTATAAAAGGATTGTGGCTTTTTACGGTAATTTGTATTCCAAAAGAATGGGAATATTAGGCGAACTTCCTAAGGACCAAATGCTAAAAAAACTACAAGGTGAAGTGGCGAATTGGCAACGTGCCGATAGTACCACGCAAGCCATTCCAGCTTTGCACTACATTGCCATTACGGCGCAGAGCAAACCCGGTAAGAACAGCAAATACCGGTTGCGGATGCCCTTTAAGCAAATCGACACCGTTATTTCGTGGGCCAAATCCATCAATGCCATCGTATTTCTGGATGTTCAAATCGGACAAAGTACGGTAAAGGAAGAAGTGAGTACGCTTACCGAATATTTAAAACTCCCCAATGTCCATTTGGGAATAGACCCCGAATTTGCGATGAAAATTGGTGAGATACCCGGTTCCAAAATTGGTACGCTGTCGGCAACACAAATTAACGACGCCATCGACATCCTTTCGGCTATTGTGAAAGAAAACAAGCTTCCGCCAAAGGTGTTAGTAATACACCGTTTTACCCAAGGCATGGTAACCGATTATCAAAATATTAAAACCACCCCCGAAGTACAGATTGTCATTAACATGGACGGTTTTGGTAGCAAAGCCCTCAAAAGAGCGTCTTACCATTTGGCTATATACAGAGAACCCGTTCAGTTTATCGGTTTCAAATTGTTTTATAAAAATGATTCCAAAGGCAATGCAACTTTGTTTTCGCCCGAAGAAGTATTGCAGTTTAAACCAAAACCTATTTACATCCAATACCAATAAAAAACATTGATTCCTTACACGTACGAATTGTTAAACCTGACAGGTTTTAAAAACCTGTCAGGTTTGCCATCAAGTCAAGCAACTTAATTATATTTGTATCTCACTTACAAGCCATACAGATATGATTGAACCTTTAAAACATGGTAGCTATTACCATATCTACAACCGAGGAATAAATAGTGACATTCTATTCAAAGAGAAAACGAACTACGAACATTTCCTAAAACTTTTCGATTTACATATTGACCCAATTGCAGAAACTTATGCCTGGTGCTTAATGAAAAATCATTTTCATTTTCTGGTAAGAATTAAGGAAGTCGAAGAAATACCAACAGCAAAGAAAATCCTACCGTCACAATCTTTTTCAAATCTCTGTAATGCCTACACAAAAGCATTTAACAAACGCTATAATCGGCATGGTTCCTTATTCGAAAGAGCTTTCAAACGAAAAGAAATTAATTCTGGCAAATACCTGCAAAATGTAATAGTTTACATTCACAACAATCCTGTACAACACAAAATATGTGAACATCCATTAGAATATCCATGGAGTTCCTATATAACTTGCTTATCCAACCAACCAACAAAACTGCAACGCAAAGAAGTAATTGAATTTTTTGATGATATAGGCAATTTTAAATATGTTCATCAACTTAAAAATGACTACTTCTCAATTGAAAATGAATTAGGTATTTAGCGTAAAACCTGACAGGTTTTAAAAACCTGTCAGGTTTAAACTCATCAACATTTTTTTAAAAACATTCTGATTTTCAATAATTTATTCCTACATTTAACAACCCTAAGTCTTGTAGAGAACCTAAATTAATCATTTAAACCAATTAATTTATGAAAAACAAGATGTTAAAAGGAATTACAGT
>JANNCY010000132.1:0-2641 GCA_031387085.1 Flavobacteriales bacterium
CACTTCCGCTATTTTTATTATTCAATATGTTTTCTGGTATTAGGAATTGTAGCAATTGCTTCAGCCATACGATATACTGTCGGAAAAGGAGCTTATGGATACAAAGGTTACGGAGACGTATTTGTATTTGTGTTTTTTGGATTAGTAAGTACATTCGGTTCCTATTTTATGTTTGCTAAAGAATTCAATTGGTTGTTGCTGTTGCCTTCAATAGCTATCGGGTTCCTGAGTGTTGGCGTTCTGAATTTGAACAATATGAGAGATGAAGAATCGGATGCCAAGTCCAATAAAAACACTATTGTGGTTAAAAAAGGTGGCGCTTGGGCCAAAAAATACCATTTCATTTTAGTGATTTCTGCCATGATTTTAGTTTTGCTGTTCGCTTTTTTGAATCATTTTAATTTCGATCAATACTTGTTTGTGGTCGCGTATTTTCCTTTAACCAGCCATCTAATGACAGTTTACAGAAATAAAAATCCAAAATTGTTGGATCCCGAATTAAAGAAACTCGCCATCAGCACTTTTATTTTATCGTTGTTGTTATCCTTGGCTTTAATTTTTCTGGTATCCGATTTACTCTTGTATTATTTAGAACAATATTTTAATTAATTGAAATCATGAAAATAACATTCTACGGACACGCTTGTATTGGAATTGAAGTCAGCGGTAAAAACCTACTCGTTGATCCATTTATTACCGGAAATCCAAATGCTGCAAACATCGACATCAATACTATAAATGCCGATTATATTCTTCTTACACACGCGCATCAAGACCATACGCTCGATGTAGAAGCCATAGCAACAAGAACCAACGCTATAATTATCTCGACCTATGAAGTGGCAACGTATTTCGGAAATAAAGGTTTTCAATACCATCCGATGAATCACGGTGGAAGCTGGCAATTTGATTTCGGAAAAGTAAAAATCGTTAGTGCGGTTCATTCGAGTTCCTTTGCAGATGGAACATACGGCGGTAACCCAGCCGGATTCGTTATTGAAGGCGAACACAAAAACATATACATTTCCGGCGATACAGCGTTGACAATGGACATGAAATTAATTCCAATGCGAACCAAACTCGATTTGGCTGTTCTTTCTATCGGGAATAATTTCACTATGGATGTCGAAGATGCCATTATAGCAGCTGATTTTGTCGATTGCGACAAAGTGCTCGGCGTACATTATGATACGTTTGGCTACATCAAAATCAACCACGAGGAAGCCAAAAAGAAGTTCTTCGATGCCGGAAAAGATTTAATGCTACTCGATATAGGTCAGAGCATTAAGTTGTAGTATGTCCTTGCGAACCTGTCATTGCGAGGAACGAAGCAATCTGAAGCTATTTCCAGCTATACATTACAATCTTTTTGCAATTCCGCTGCGCTTCATTGAAGATTTCTCTTCGCTGCGCTACGAGTAATCCAAAAAGGATTTCCACTTCTATCTGGGCTAGCGTTTAGTACTACTAGGAAATTTTTCATAAAACAATATCATTTGAAAGCTACATATCAAAAATACAATCTCCAGTTTAAAAGACCATCAGGGACTTCCCGCGGTGTTTTAACGAAAAAGGAAACTTGGTTTATTGTTCTCGAAGACAACGGTAAAAAAGGAATAGGAGAGTGCGGCTTACTACGCGGATTAAGTTGTGATGACCGTCCCGATTACGAAGAAAAAATACAATGGACATGCAACAACATTCATTTGGGGGAAGAGGTGCTTTGGGCAGCTTTAATTGAATTCCCTTCCATACAATTCGGAGTCGAAATGGCATTCCAATCGTTGGCAAGTGAATCGCCTTTTTTATTGTTTCCATCATCCTTTACAGATGACCAAAAATCAATCCCAATTAACGGTTTGGTTTGGATGGGCGAGGAGTCATTTATGAAGCAACAAATTGAAGAAAAAATCGCACAGGGTTTTAGCTGTATCAAACTCAAAATCGGCGCTATCGATTTTCAAAAAGAACTCGACCTATTGCAGTTTATTCGTCAAAATTTTGATGCAAACACTATTGAAATCAGGGTCGATGCTAACGGTGCTTTTTCCGAATCTGAAGCTTTATATAAAATAAATCAATTAGCTGGTTTTAAATTACATAGTATCGAACAACCTATTCGAAAAAATCATACTGACAGGATGGCAGAGCTATGTAAAACTACTCCAATTCCCATAGCATTGGACGAAGAGCTAATCGGTGTCTTTTCAGTACAGGAAAAAGAGCAATTATTACAAAAAATAAAGCCACAATTCATCATTTTAAAACCGAGTTTGGTAGGTGGTTTTCGTGGTACAAAGGAATGGATTTCGATAGCAGAAAAACACCAAATCGGGTGGTGGATTACGTCTGCATTAGAAAGTAATATCGGATTAAATGCCATTGCACAATGGACGTATTTGCAACACAATTCCATGCCACAAGGATTAGGAACTGGAGGTTTGTATACCAACAATTTTGAAAGTCCTTTAACTGTTTCTAACGGACAATTGTGGTACAAAAAAGAAACGGATTGGGAATATGATTTATTCTAAAAAAAGACCACTTGAGAAATTGAGTGGTTTTTTTTTATAATAAATCATATTCACAATCCGATTCTTTTTTATACAACAATTGTCAGTTGGAAACGGTTAACGGACTT
>JANNCY010000151.1:0-2518 GCA_031387085.1 Flavobacteriales bacterium
CACGGAATTCATCAAAAACGCACCGAAGGATTGCAGTTCGCTGGTGGCGTTTTTACCAATTTATCACACGATCATTTAGATTATCATGCGACTTTTTCAGAATACCGCGACGTAAAAAAATCATTTTTTGATCAGCTGCCAAAAACCGCTTTTGCATTAACGAATGTCGATGACAAGAACGGATTGGTCATGTTGCAAAATTCATTAGCTCGAAAATTGACGTACGCTTTAAAAACGTATGCGATTTATAAAGCACAAATTTTAGAAAATCAATTAAGTGGATTGCTCCTTAAAATCAATGAAAATGAAGTTTGGGTTCGGTTAATTGGAACTTTTAATGCTTACAATTTATTGGCGATATACGGAACTGCTGTTGAACTCGGATTAGAGAGTTTAGAAGTATTGCGATTGTTATCGGAATTGGAAAGTGTTTCGGGACGTTTTCAATTTATTGTTTCCAATGAGAAAATCACAGCGATTGTTGATTATGCGCACACGCCCGATGCGTTAGAAAATGTGTTAAAAACCATCAATGATATCCGTACCAAAAACGAGCAATTAATCACCATTGTTGGATGCGGCGGCGATAGAGACAAAGCGAAAAGACCTATCATGGCAAACATCGCCACAACATTGAGCGATAAAGTGATTATTACATCAGACAATCCAAGAACGGAAAATCCAAAGACAATTATTGCAGAAATGGAAGCAGGGGTGGAACCTCAAAACTATAAAAAATCACTTTCTATAGAAGATAGAAAACAAGCTATAAAAACAGCATGTCAATTGGCAAATGCTAACGATATTATTCTTATTGCAGGAAAGGGTCATGAAACCTACCAGGAAATTAATGGTGTTCGCCATGATTTTGACGATATGAAAATAGTAAAAGAAATTTTAGAGCAACTAAACAAGTAAAACAGATTCAACTGCATTTTTGTCATTCTGACAAAGGAAGAATCTCATAATATGAATAACAAAATATCTAACCAATATGTTATACTACTTATTTGAATATTTAGACAAAGCATTAGATGTTCCGGGAACCGGAGTGTTTCAATACATTACATTTCGTTCGGCTTTGGCTTTGATTCTTTCCTTGATGATATCAACTATTTATGGGAAAAAAATAGTGGCTTTTCTAAGAAAACAACAAGTGGGTGAAACGGTTAGAGAATTAGGCTTGGAAGGTCAAAACCAAAAAGCTGGAACGCCAACAATGGGTGGATTAATCATCATCATTGCTACACTAATTCCGGTGATATTATTAACGAAACTAAATAACATTTACATTATCCTGTTGATCGTGACTACACTTTGGATGGGAACTATCGGTTTCATCGACGATTATATCAAAATTTTCAAAAAAGACAAACAAGGTTTAAAAGGAATTTTTAAAGTTATTGGTCAAGTTGGATTGGGATTAATAGTTGGTTCAGTTTTGTATTTCAATCCGAATGTCACCGTTCGTGAAAAATCTCCAAAACCGATTACGTTCAATCAAACAGAGAGAGTGGTTAGTCAAACACCTAAAGAACTAAAATCAACCACAACCACAATTCCATTCACAAAAAACAACGAATTAGATTATGCCAAATTCATCGAGTGGACTGGCGATGGTTATGAAAATTGGGCATGGTTAGTATTCATTCCGATTGTAATTTTTATCATCACTGCCGTTTCAAATGGCGCCAATCTTACCGACGGAATTGATGGCTTAGCCGCAGGAACTTCTGCTATTTCGGTACTCGCATTGGGAATTTTCACCTTCGTTTCGGGTAACGTGATTTTATCAAGTTACCTCAATATCATGTACATCCCAAATTCGGGAGAAATGACAGTATTTATCGCCGCTTTTGTTGGGTCATTAATCGGATTTCTTTGGTACAATTCGTATCCGGCATCGGTATTTATGGGAGACACAGGAAGTTTAACTATTGGTGGAATCATAGCAGTTCTCGCCATATCTGTAAGGAAAGAAATGTTATTACCCGTTTTATGTGCGATATTTTTTGCCGAAAACGCCTCTGTAATTATTCAGGTATTCTATTTCAAATATACCAAAAAACGATTTGGTGAAGGGCGACGAATATTTCTAATGGCGCCATTACATCATCATTATCAGAAAAAAGGATACCACGAAAGTAAGATTGTAACGAGATTTTGGATTGTCTCGATATTGTTAGCGATAGTTTCAATTGTAACATTAAAACTAAGATAGTGCAACGATTAGTAGTTCTTGGTGGGGGCGAAAGTGGCGTAGGAACTGCCATTTTAGGAAAGAAACAGGGATACGATGTTTTTGTATCCGATTTCGGAAAAATAAAAGACAATTACAAACAAGTTCTTATAAATAATGAGATTAAATGGTAAGACTAAAAGCATACAGAAATAGTAATTCTGAATGCCGATGTAGTGATGAAAAGTCCCGGAATTCCAGATAAAGCGCCAATTGTAAAGCAACTTTTGGAAAAAGGAATTCCAGTGATTTCTGAAATTGAATTTGCCTGTCAGTTTA
>JANNCY010000214.1:0-20513 GCA_031387085.1 Flavobacteriales bacterium
CAAATCGTTCGAAATGCCGTAACCGAAAATACGCTATCCAATCCCAATTTAGTTACCGACGACGATTGTCGTGAGTTTTTATTCGAAAGAGGAAAAGGCTGGGTTTGTGAAATTGACAAACAAATTGTAGGATTTTCAATTGTCGACCTTAAAGAGAACAATATTTGGGCATTGTTTGTAAATCCCAACCACGATAAAAAAGGAATTGGAAAACAACTGCATCAATTAATGCTCGACTGGTATTTTTCACAAACGAAAGTAACCGTTTGGCTCGGAACTGCTCCGGGTACAAGAGCCGAAATTTTTTATACAAAGCAAGGCTGGTCAACCGTTGGCATGCACGGAAAAGAAACTAAATTTGAAATGACTTTTGAAGATTGGACTTCATAAAAAAATCCCGAGCATAACTCAGGATTTTTTTATGTTCTATTTTGTAAAAAATTAAGAAAGCGCTTTCTGCACTTGATCAGCTGCTTCCTGAAACAATGTAGCGGATAATATTGGCATTCCTGAATTGTCAATTAATTCTTTTGCTATATCGGCATTGGTTCCTTGCAAACGCACAATGATTGGCACTTTAATAGCATCACCCATGTTTTTATAGGCATCAACAACACCTTGCGCTACTCTGTCGCAACGAACGATTCCACCAAAAATATTAATCAAAATTGCTTTAACGTTTGGATCTTTTAAGATGATTCTAAATGCTAATTCGACACGTTTTGCATCGGCAGTTCCACCAACATCTAGGAAATTCGCAGGTTCAAATCCAGCGTATTTAATCAAATCCATTGTTGCCATTGCCAGTCCGGCTCCGTTTACCATACAACCTACAGTTCCATCAAGGTCAACATAGTTCAAACCAGCTTCTTTCGCTTCTACTTCAATTGGATTTTCTTCTCTAACATCGCGCATATCAGCATATTTTGGCTGACGGTACAACGCATTGTCATCGATATTTACTTTGGCATCAACTGCCATGATTTTATTATCTGACGTTTTTAATACCGGATTAATTTCAAACATCGACGCATCCGAACCAATGTAGGCATTGTATAACGAGTCGATAAATTTCACCATTTCTTTAAATGCATTTCCAGAAAGTCCCAAGTTAAACGCAATACGTCTCGCTTGAAATCCTTGCAATCCAACAGCTGGGTCAATTTCTTCATTGAAAATCAAATGAGGTGTATGTTCTGCAACTTCTTCGATGTCCATTCCACCTTCTGTAGAATACACAATCATATTTCTACCGTTGGCTCTGTTTAACAAAACCGACATATAAAACTCGGAAGTTTCACTTTCACCTGGGTAATACACATCTTCGGCGATTAAAACCTTGTGGACTTTTTTACCTTGTGGCGGTGTTTGAGGTGTAATCAACATCATCCCGATTATTTGTTCTGAAATTTCCTCCACTTGCTGTAGGTTTTTAGCTAATTTCACTCCACCACCTTTTCCTCTTCCACCTGCGTGAATTTGCGCTTTTATAACATGCCACCCAGTACCTGTTTCGGCAGTTAATTGTTTGGCTGCTGCTACCGCTTCTACTGGGCTATTCGCCACAATTCCACGTTGCACACGTACGCCATAACTCGCTAATATTTCTTTTCCTTGATATTCGTGAATGTTCATAAGTAGTATTTTGTCTGTTTTCGAGTCACAAAAGTAATTAAATAGAATGAATCCTAAAAGAAATGAATACCAATTTGTAGATTTATTTAATAAAACAAAGCAAAAGCCTAAGGCAGATTTGGGTTTCATTTTTCCTATGGTTATTTCAACACAATAAAATCGAGATTCATTACTGTACAGTTAAAAAGCTATTGTTTAAAAAAAATTGTATTTTTAACGCAACCTTTACTTTAAAAATGCAACTAGTTACTATAACTTATTTAATACTCTATGAAAACAATTCTTTACTTAACAGCTCTGTTATTTTTAATAACAAATGTAAGTTGCACTAAAAATCAAGATGATACTTCTCAAAAAAATAGTATCAATGGAAAATGGAGTTTAAGAACTATTAATTGTTTTATTGCTGAGAACAATTATAATTTTCCAAATGGTCAAATAACATGGACATTTAACACTTCTAATTCAACCGTTACTATTTTAAATAACAGTACTGTTACAAATTTAAATTTCCCCACAGGAGTTTACAATTTTACTATTGGTCAAAATAGTTCGGACAATGGAATACCGTGTTCTGAATATTTAACTATTGAAGGTGGAAATTTTGGTTGTATTACCATTGATAATAATCAGTTAAGTTTAATTTCTAGTAATCCAGATGGAATTAATTACCTGTTAACTTCAAACTACTAATTAACTTTATGAAAAAAATATCTTTTTTAATTACAGTTTTAATTTTCACTACACTATTTGGTTGCAGCAGAGATTCAGAATCCTCAACTCCTAATACTATTTCAGGTAAATGGAAATTAATAAATGTAGCAGGTACTTTTGGTGGAATTAACAACAATTTTCCAGCCGGAATGATAACTTGGAATTTTAATCCAAATACCCTTACGGTAGATGTTGTAAACAATAATACTGATCCCAATTTGTGGGATATTTTAGAAACGGGTAGTTATAGTTATCATTATGTGAATAACCCTGATTCACCTTGTGGAGAAAGCGTTGAAATTGATGGAAGTGTATTTGGTTGCTATACTTTTGTAAATGATAGTTTGATAATTGATCAATCCATTGCTGATGGATTTGCCATTACACTGCAACATTAACTTTCAAAAAGCGTGAATTCTGTTAAATTAATCTTTGGATTTAAAGGTTTGGAACAATAGCTTTGCAAAAAAAAGTTATGCAACCACAAGAATTACTTTCCCTTGCCCAAGAATTTGGAAATCCATTGTATGTTTACGATGCGGCAACAATAGAAAAACAATACCAGCGGTTGACGTCTGCTTTTTCAAAGGTTGAAAAACTGCGTATCAATTATGCGATGAAGGCCTTGTCCAACATTTCTATTTTGAACTTGCTTAAAAACTTAGGTTCTGGTTTGGATACGGTTTCGATTCAAGAAGTACAATTGGGTTTACATGCTGGTTTCACTCCTGATAAAATTATATTTACTCCCAATGGTGTTTCTTTTGAAGAGATAGAAGAAGTCGCCAAATTAGGGGTTCAAATCAATATCGACAATCTTTCTGTTTTGGAACATTTCGGAGCTAAATATCCAAAAATTCCGGTTTGCATTCGTATCAATCCACATGTTATGGCGGGTGGAAATGAAAATATTTCTGTGGGACATATTGATAGTAAATTTGGAATTTCTATCTACCAAATTCCACATATCTTACGAATTGTAGAAAATACTAAAATGCACATCAACGGAATCCACATGCATACAGGTTCTGATATTTTAGATATCGAAGTATTTCTTTACGCATCGGAGATATTATTTGATGCAGCAAAACAATTTAAAAATCTGGATTTTTTGGATTTTGGTTCCGGATTTAAAGTCCCGTATAAAAAAGGTGATATCGAAACCAACATCGAAGAATTGGGAAGAAAATTGACCAAACGATTTTTAGCATTTGAAAAAGAATACGGGCGCGAATTGACATTGGCATTTGAACCTGGAAAATTTTTGGTAAGCGAAGCTGGTTTTTTCTTAGCAAAAGTTAATGTTGTAAAACAAACTACTTCAACCGTTTTTGCTGGTATTGATAGCGGATTCAATCATTTAATTCGTCCGATGTTTTATGGCTCGCAGCACACCATTGAAAATATTTCCAATCCAAAAGGAAAAGATCGTTACTAT
This sequence comes from Flavobacteriales bacterium, assembly GCA_031387085.1. Classification (GTDB taxonomy): domain Bacteria; phylum Bacteroidota; class Bacteroidia; order Flavobacteriales; family Flavobacteriaceae; genus Flavobacterium. The sequence goes on from JANNCY010000214.1 coordinate 3,788, forward strand.
ACTGTTGTAGGATATATTTGTGAAACCGACACTTTTGCTAACAACCGTCGCATTGCTGAAATTCATGAAGGCGATATTCTTTGTTTTCGTAATGCAGGAGCGTATTGCTTTTCGATGGCATCCAATTACAACTCACGTTTCAAACCAGCCGAAGTGCTTTGGAAAGACGGAAAAGGGCATTTAATAAGCAAAAGAGAAACTTTGGAAGATTTATTACACAATCAGATTATGATTGATCTAAAGTAATCACGATATTCCCTTTGGTTCAGGTCTTGATATTACCATTACGTCTTTCCCGCGCAGGCGGGAATCCTTTTTTAATAAATGGATTCCCGCCTGCGCGGGAAAGACGCAACTCTAAAATTTAATGAAAAATCATTAAAATTAATAATTAGTGAATTCGTGTTTTATTAATGCAAAGGCCTTTTTTTAATCATTCCACCTTTAGTATCTTTTATGGCATGTTGAACGACAAAAGCTTCTTCGTCGATTTTATCAATTTCTAATAAAAGGCGAGTGACTTCTAAACGGGTAACTACGCAAAACAATATTTTATTTTCGTTAATATTCAGCCCCGTTTTACCATAACCACTTTCTGAATTGTAAACCGTAACACCACGTCCTAATTTACCTATAATTGCTTCTTTAACATCATCTGCTTTTCTAGAAATTATAGTCACACCTATGTACTCTTCAATACCATTTATAATAAAATCAACGGTTTTAGAAGCTGCAAAATACGTCAACATTGAATACATAGCCGTTTCTACACTGACTAACAATGCTGAAAACGAAAATAAAATTACATTAAAAACAGCAATAAAATCACCAACGGAAAGACTCGTTTTCTTACTTATATAAATGGCTAAAACTTCCGTTCCGTCAATTACTGCTCCACCTCGAATGGTAAATCCGATTCCGGCTCCGAGAAAAAAACCGCCAAAAACCGATATCAATAATTTATCAGAAGTGATCATTGGTAAATTAATAAAATGTACCAGTAAGGAAAGTGCCAGAATGGCTAATCCACTTTTGATAGCAAATTGCGGCGAAATTTGTTTGGCACCTATAATAATAAATGGCAAATTAATAAGTACAATCAAAATTGACAATTCGATACCCGTCATAATCTCTGTCAGTAAAGAAAGTCCCATAGCACCTCCATCAAGAAAATCGTTAGGTAAAAGAAATTCTTTCAGACCAATACTTGCCATCGTTATCCCAATACAAATCAGGAAAAAATCTTTTATGTGACGAGTATAAACTAATTGCGTGTTACGCCCAAGTTTATTAAAAAATAGTTTCATGGCTTTTCATTTTAGCCAAGATACTAAAAATCGAAAAGATAGAAAAGTCTATCGGGAAGAATTAACATTTATAATAACTACTTGAAAATTTCTCCCAGCACTTCACTTTTGGTGCTATTGGGTAGTGTGATTTTTAGTAATTGTGATAAAGTTGGAGCAATCTGAGTAATCACTTTTTTGTCATGTGATTCGCCTTTGTTAATGTGCCAACCATAAAATACACAAGGTACATTCGTATCATAAGTATACGGCGAACCGTGTGAAGTACCAGTTGCAGAATATTCTATATAACCTGGTTTAAATACAAAATACAATTCCCCATTTTGAGTCGGATCGTAACCATTTGAAACAAAACTCAAAATAGGATCATTTCCAGAAGATGCTAAAATTTCTTCTTCGGTGTATACGCGTTTTACATATTCTTTGGTGTACAGAAAATCTTTGAAAGCTTCTTTGACTTTGTTTAATTCAAGTCCTTTTGAGGCAATTATATTTTTATCAAAAAACACATTAAAACTATCGTATTTTTCCACTAAATCAACGCCAAAAGTAGTTTTAGAAAATTCCTTTAAATCCGTTGAAACATCTTTATTATTAATGTTATTGACTTGGTATTTTTTATCTTTAAGATACGTTACGTTTTCCGCCGCAGCGTGATCGGCAGTTAAAAAAACCAAATAATTATTTTTACCAACCGTTTTATCTAAATAGTTCAAAAATTCGGCAATGGTTTGATCCAATCGCAAGTACGTATCTTGAATTTCAATGGAACGCGGTCCAAAAGTGTGACCAACATAATCGGTAGAAGAAAAACTCAATGCTAAAAAGTCGGTCACCTCATCTTTTCCTAAACCTTCTTTTTCGATAGCTTTCATAGCAAAATCGGCTAAAAAGGAATTGCCAAATGGTGTAACTCGTAATACTCCGGCATCGTTGCTTTCATATAATTCTTTTAAATTGTAGGGAAATGCAGGTGCTTTTTTAAACAATTTTCCTTCGTAAACATTATCATCTGGCATACTTTCGTTATAAGAAGCAATTGGTTTTAATAGATTCCAACCATTATCTATATAAGGTAAAAACCTTTTTTCTTTATTGAATTCGTCAACCCAAGCTGGTAAATTCTGCCCATAAAAAGAACTCGTAATAAACTCTCCCGTTTTGCAATACCAAAATGCCCAATCGGCAAAATGCCCTGCGGGAAGAATCGCACCTCTATCTTTTATACTGATTCCGATTACTTTTCCTTTGAAGTTGGTCGACAATTTTAACTCATCGGTAATGGTAGAACTCTGTAAATTTTTCGGCGACATTTTACCTTCTTTTTCCGTTCCCGGAACTAGCGTTGTAACCGATTCGTCATCGGTGCAATACACTTCTTTTTTTAAGTTGCGATGGTACCATTCGTTACTAACTATTCCGTGCATAGAGGGAGTAGTTCCTGTATAAATCGATGCATGCCCCGGTGCCGTATACGTTGGCATGTAATTGTAATGCATGTTATAAAATGTATAACCGTTGTTCATTAAACGCTTGAAACCATTTTCGGAAAAATCGGCATTGAATCGGTATAAGTATTCCATTTTCATTTGGTCAACTACAATTCCGACGACTAATTTTGGTCGCTCTTGTGCTTGAATATTGATTGCTAAAATGATTAATACAAGACAGATTAACTTTTTCATTAGAATAAATTATTTGTTCAAAAGTAGTATTTCTCATGCGATTCAATGTAAATAAATGGATAAGATTTTTGCCATAGATTACACAGATTAACACCGATTTGAATTAGTTTAAAAATTAAAATTCTGCAACTCTTTTTTGGCCAATTCAAATTCGGCAATGATGTCTTTCACAATTACATCAACAGGTTTTATATCGTGGATGAGTCCCGCAATTTGACCGATTTCTAATTCGCCTTCTACCAAATCCCCTTCAAACATACCGCGTTTGGCTCTGCGTTTTCCTAATAATTCTTCTAATTCTTCTTTGGATGGACATTTCGAATACAATTCCTGAACATCATTGAAAAATTTATTTTTGATTAAACGAACTGGAGCCAATTCTTTTAATGTTAATTGTGTATCGCCTTCTTTTATTTCGATGATTGTTTTCTTGAAATTATCGTGAGATGAACTTTCAGTAGAAGCAGCAAAACGACTTCCCATTTGAACGCCGTCTGCACCGAGAACCATAGCGGCTAACATGCCTCGTCCAGTTGCAATTCCACCTGCCGCGATTAGCGGAATAGAGATATTTTCTTTCACCATCGGAATCAAAGTGAGCGTTGTCGTTTCTTCACGACCGTTGTGTCCACCCGCTTCAAACCCTTCGGCTACGACCGCATCAACTCCAGCTTCTTGGGCTTTTAAAGCAAATTTTGAACTGCTCACCACGTGAACTACTGTGATTCCCTTTTCTTTTAAAAAAGCCGTCCATGTTTTTGGATTTCCTGCCGATGTGAAAACAATCTTTACGCCTTCTTCCAAAATAATATTGATAATTTCTTCGATATTCGGATACAACATCGGAACGTTTACACCAAAAGGTTTATCGGTTGCTTTTTTGCATTTCTGAATGTGTTCCCGCAAAACTTCCGGATACATAGAACCAGCACCTATGAGTCCTAAACCTCCTGAATTACTAACTGCACTTGCTAATTTGTAGCCGCTGTTCCATATCATTCCGCCTTGAACGATGGGATAGTGTATGTTGAAAAGTTGCGTAATTCTATTCATTAATTTTTAATGATTTTTCCTTGGAAATTGTTAGTTGAAGTTACAATTGTAAAATAATAAACGCCCGAATTTAAACTTTCTAAAGATACGGTTTGAACTGGATTTTCAATTACTTTAGACAACACCAACTGACCTAAGTTATTGTAGAGTTGCATTGTATTTCCCACAACAAAATTGGGATTCACAAAAGTTACTTCACTACTTGTTGGGTTAGGAAAAAATTGAAATTGTGATTGTTGATTTTCATTTGTTGAAAGCAACGCCATTTGAAGTGCCAATTGAAAATCGGGAATTCCATAACCAAATTGCGCATTTGGGGTAGTAAATCTATCGGCAGATTGTTTTACAAGATTAACCACTTGTTGGTTCGTTAAACTAGGAACTGCTTGCCAGAAACTAGCTATCATTCCCGCCATAATCGGACAAGAAAAGGAGGTTCCGCTAGCCGTTTGAATTGTTCCGGAAGTATTGGCTACAACAGCTGCTAACCCTTTTGCCATCACATCGGGTTTCACTCTTCCGTCAAAACTTGGACCGATAGAACTAAAATTGGCATACGTTTCATCAAATTGAACTGCTCCAACTGCCAATACATTTGTTGCTTCAGCAGGTACTCCAACATGATTAAATGGCACTACATTATTACCTGAATTTCCTGCGCTTGCTACTACAATCATTCCTTTGCTAAAAGCGATATTGGCACCTTGAGATGCAAATGCTGTATTTCCGGTTAAATCAGAATATTGGTAACTGTAATTGGGATTATCGTATTGGAAATAACCTAGAGAGGTTGAGATAACATCAGCTCCTAAACGATCGGCTTCTTCTGCGGCTTCCACCCAATAGCTTTCTTCGACAGGATTTTCTTCGGCAACATCTTCAGTTACAAACAAATAGTACATTGCATCAGGAGCAGTTCCTACCAATTCGCCATCAACATAACCGCCCATACATGAAAGCGTAAAGGTTCCGTGATTATGTAATGCGTAAACATTCGAATTCTGAGTCACATAATTGTATCCACCAAGAATTAAATTATTAGTAAATAATCGTTGGAATGGTGCCGTGGAATTCACATTTATAAATCCGGAATCCAATACCGCAATAATTTTCCCTGTTCCTGTATAATTTGCCTGATGCAATAAATGTCCGTTTAACATCTGAATTTGATTTGCAGAATCGCCGTAATTGAAGGTAGTTTGAACATCCAATTGTTTATTGATTGCAGTAATTTGATTTGGAATTGCCGTTTTTAAATTCAACGCATCATCTGCAAAGTGAACATGATTTACAAATGGCAAAAGCGTCAAAGCATTTATATTTGCTACACTTCCGCGGATGTGAAGACAATTTAACCATTTCGATTTTGCTTTTACGATAATACCGGAAGCGGCTGTAATTTGATCGAAATACGGTTGATGAATTGGAGCGTCACTGGAATTTAGTACAATTCCTTGATTGGCTCTTCTATCTAATGCACGCTGAGTAAGAAAATTTAAAGGAGTGTTTAATTGACTAATTGCATTTGGTTTATCATTAAAATAAACCCAAGCGTCTTCTTGACAAAACGCTGAAAAAGAAATGAATACAATTAATACGCAAATTATTTTCTTCATAGCATTGAAAATTTAATTGGCTCAAAAATACAAAAAAATAAAGAGAAAATAGAATTTATGAAATTACTCCCGATCCAACCAATTCATCATCAAGATTCCACGCTACAAATTGTCCTTCGGTAATTGCAGATTGAGGGTTTTCAAACGCGACATACAAACCACTTTCAAATTGATGTAAGGTAGCTTTTTGAAGTTCTTGTCGGTATCGAATTCGCGCCATAACTTCCATCGTTTCGTCATTATTCAACTTCAAGTCAGTTCGAATCCAGTGAATTTCGGAAGGTTGAATACACAATGCTTTTTTAAACAAACCAGGATGCGAATGTCCTTGACCTGTATAGATACTATTGTTTTTTACATCGGTAGCGATAATAAACAATCCTTCTTTTGTACCGCCGACATTCAAACCTTTACGTTGTCCAATAGTAAAAAAATGGGCACCTTGATGTTTGCCTACAATTTTTCCCATTTCCGGAGTGTAGTGTATTGAAGTCGACTCGAAAATAAGTTGTTCTTCAACAGAATTAAAAACAGGTTTTTCTTGAGAATAAATAGGATGATTGGCATCTATCTCTACAATAATTCCTTCTTTTGCTTGTAATTGTTGTTGCAAAAATTCTGGTAAACGCACTTTTCCGATGAAACACAAACCTTGAGAATCTTTCTTTTCGGCAGTAACCAAATCCAAATTCATGGCAATCTCACGAACTTCTGGTTTGGTCAATTCGCCAATTGGAAACAACGCTTTACTCAATTGTTCTTGAGAAAGTTGACATAAAAAATACGATTGGTCTTTATTTCCGTCAACACCCGCTAAGAGTTGATACGTTTCTTTTCCGTCTTTTTCAATAATTCCCTTTCGGCAATAATGACCGGTTGCTACGTAATCCGCGCCAAGCGAAAGTGCAATTTTCATAAAGACATCAAATTTAATTTCACGGTTGCAAAGCACATCAGGATTCGGAGTGCGTCCTTTTTCGTACTCGCTGAACATGTAGTTCACTATACGCTCTTTGTATTGCTCGCTTAGATCGACAGTTTGAAATGGAATTCCGAGTTTTTCAGCAACGAGAAGTGCATCATTACTGTCTTCGAGCCACGGACATTCGTTGGAAATCGTCACCGAATCATCGTGCCAATTCTTCATAAAAAGTCCGATTACTTCGTAACCTTGCTCTTTTAAAAGATAAGCTGCAACACTCGAATCTACACCACCTGAAAGTCCAACTACAACTCGTTTCATTAAAAAAAATTATAATTTTTAAAGTGCAAAGTTACAGCAAATAATAAAAAAAAGCACATGCTTTAATTGTTAAAACATATGCTTGGGTAAATAATATTGATATGGAATATTATTCCATTCGCGGTCTCTTGGGTTTGATGAATTTCTTACCTTGTGGTTTATCCATATTTTGTTTGGTGGCTTTACCATCTGTTGTAAATTCCCACATACCCACTTTTTTGCCGTTTTTGAAAACACCTTTTGCGGTTACAACATTTTCAGCGCTTCTGAAAATAGCCAGGCCTTCATATTGATCGTTTTTATAAATGGATTCTTCCAGTACAATTCCGTTTTCTGCGTATTTTTTATAATTACCTTCTTTTACACCATTTTTATAGGTTGTTTCTTCTGCAATTTTTTCACTTTTATAGAATACTTTTCGAACACCATTTAGCTTTCCTTTTATGTAAAACTCGGTGGTCATAATTAGAGGAGAATCTTCATGGTAATATTTCCATTCGCCTTCGTAGAGTTTGTTTACCAATTTCCCTTCACTAACCTTATTATTTTTTTGATTGTAAAAGATAGTGTAACACGAATTGGCTGTAGGATTGAATTCTCTTGTTGCAATTATAGTTTTAGCTTTGGTATCATCGTAAAATTTAAAGATTCCGATTTCTTTACCATGATCGAAAGTACCTTCGTAACGAGGTCGTTTTGAAACTTCGTAATTGCCTTTCCATACTCCGTGCTTTAGTCCCTTTTCATCCAATTTATTGATGTCTTGAGCGACGATTACATTGAGAGACAGTAGAAAAAAAAGTAAATATTTCATGAAGAAAAATGTTTTTGATAATAACTTAAAAAAAGTAAATTTAGTATGGCAAGAACAGTTCCAAAAAGTAAATTTATTACGAACCTAATTGTATAGCTCTTGTATTCGCCGCATTAATAGCGTCTATAATAATTTTAGTTAGTGTGTTTTCATTAAAGACTTTCAAAGCAGCTTCTGTTGTTCCTCCTTTTGATGCTACTTTGGCAATCCATTCTTCGTTGGAAATAGAATAACTATTTTGAATAGCCACCGAACCCATAAACGTTTGATTGACTAACAATTCCGCTTCCGATTCGTTGAAACCCAACTCGACAGCAGCTTTAATCATCGCATTCATAAAGTAAAAAACATAGGCTGGTCCACTTCCCGAAATAGCAGTTGCCGCATTTAACAGCTTTTCTTCTTCAACATATACTGATTTTCCAGTGGTGTTTATTAAGTTTTGGATGATGAAAAGTTCTTTTCTATCTACGTTTGATGAAGCTGAAAAAACCGTCATTCCCATACCGATTTGGGTTGGAATATTTGGCATAGAACGCACCACTTTTAAACAATCTAATTCGTTTTGAATAGTTGCAATTGTGACTCCAGCCATGACAGAAAGCAACAATTGATTTTCTTTAATGAATGGCTTAACAGAGATGGCTAGTTGTTTGAAATCTTGTGGTTTAACTGCCAAAATAATAATATCGAAGTCGCTGATTTTTGCCGTTGGAATTGCTAAAAAATTGCGACTCGGAATTCCGTTTTCAGAATGCATTTTAGACGCATCCCGAACCAAAACATGAATATCGTCTGGTTTGATAAATCGAGAACTTATAAAACTGTTGGCATAGGTTTTTCCCATGTTACCAAATCCCATTATCATTACTTTCATATGGTTTTATTTATTGCATTTTATCTTTCACATTTTACCTTATTGTGTATACTACGTCTTTCCCGCGAAGGCGGGAATCCACATACTGAAAAATGGATTCCCGCCTGCGCGGGAAAGACGCATCATAACATTTAAAAAAGAGTTCTGAACAAAGGTAAACTTCAAACAGAACTCTTAGGTAGTGTAAATATAAAAATTATTTTTTCTTTTGCTGTGCCTGTATTTTTTTCTGTTCTTCTGCTTGTTGCATTACTTCCTGCAATTTCGCTTGAAATCTACCCTGTTTTTTAGGCTCTTTCAATTTGTTTTCTTGAATTTGAGCGTGGATTTTATCGCTATTGATAAAATACTTTTTAATAACAATCATAATACCGATGGTGATTAAATTGGAAATTAAATTGTACAAACTCAATCCAGAACCATAGTTATTAAAGAAAATTAACATCATTACCGGAGAAATGTAAATCATCACTTTCATGATTTTCCCCATATCGGGCATTCCTTCTTGTTGTGGCGCTTGCATTTGCTGATCGCCAGAAGTCATTTTCATGTAAAAGAAAATCGCAATCGCTGCTAATAATGCAAATAAACTCACGTGGTCACCGTATAACGGAACATGGAAAGGCAATTTTAAAACCGAATCGAAAGACGATAAATCATCTGCCCATAAGAATCCTTTTTGTCGCAACTCTACTACAGATGGGAAAAATTGAAATGAAGCATACATAAAAGGAAGCTGGATTAAAGCCGGAATACAACCTGCCATCGGATTTACGCCAGCTTTATTGTATAACTTCATTGTTTCCTGTTGTTTCTTCATTGGATCTTTTTTGAATTTTTCACCCAATTCAGCAATTTCAGGACGCAATACTTTCATCTTCGCTTGCGATAAGAACGATTTGAATGTAATTGGCGACATCGCTAATTTTATCAAAATTGTAAAGATGATAATCGCAATTCCCAATCCCATGAAAGAACTCAAAAATCCGAATAACGGAATGAAAATAAATTTGTTTATCCAACCAAATATTCCCCAACCTAACGCAATCGTATCTTCTAAATTCTTGTCGTATTTGTTTAGAATTTTGTAGTCGGCCGGACCGTAATACCAATTCATTTTATAATCCAATTCGCCATTTTTAAACGCTAATGGCAAAGTAGATTTGAATTGTTTCGTATAAATAGTGTCTTTTTTATCGTCGTTTACTAAATTCGTTGAACTCAATTTAGCGTTCTCGATTGGTGTTCCTGTTAAAAGAATCGACGTAAATAAATGTTGTTTATAGGCGACAAAAGTAGTTTTCTCTGGCGATTCATCTTCTTGCGAACCTAAACCTGCATAAGTAACTTTTCCGTCTTTGTGTTCAAAATAAATTTCAGTATAACGGTTTTCGTAAGAAATACTTTTTTCGTTGCGCAAGGTTTTTACATCCCATAACAAATCGGCTGGTTTTGAAGTATTTAAAGTACTAACTAAACCTTGCGAATGAATGTCGAAATCGAGCATGTAGTCGTTTGGTTTTAGAACGTATTTGTATTCTAAAAATGCAGTTGGACTCGTTTTCAATTTCATCGAAAGGATTTGATTATCGCCAACTTTGGTTAGAGTTGGTTCGAAAAATAATTCCTTTGTATTTAAAACGCGGTTGTCTTTGGTTTGCAATTCAAGATTTAAATTGGCATTGTTGTTTTTTATTAACGACACCAATTCACCCGAATTCTTTTTTATTTTATCGAAATTTTTCAATGAAACCTCAGCAATTTGACCTCCTTTATTGGCGATTTTTAACGTCATCAAATTGTTTGAAATTTCAGTAAAACCTTCTTTAGCTGATGGTAATGTTGATGAATACGCAAAACTTCCTAATGCACCTTTTAATTGTTGCAGTCTGGCTGTATCGCTTACTGTAGAATCAATCTCAGTAGTCGCAATTTGCTTTGTTGGAACCGTTGCTGCTTTTTTCTGTTTTTGAAGCTGTTCTTGTTTGGCTTTATCGGCCTGTTCTTTCTGTGCTGTTTTTTGACTGTTATACATCATCCACATCACGATTACGAATATTAATCCGAAACCGATTATTGAATTTTTGTCAAATTTCTTTTCTTCCATAGTGTGTTTCCCTTTTTGGGATTTTATTTTGAGGATGAGTCGTTGTACTGACTTTTTTGTTTCAATTTAAAAAAATAGATTTTACTTCTTCTTATTTTTTACCATTGCGGCTACAAAGCTAACAAAAATTGGATGCGGATTCGCCACCGTACTTTTATATTCGGGATGGTATTGCACTCCAATAAAAAACGGATGGTTTTTTAATTCTACAATTTCTACCAAACCGGTATCAGGATTGGTTCCAGAGCTGATTAAACCAGCTTTTTCTAACTGTGCTGCGTATTTGTTATTGTATTCGTAACGGTGGCGATGACGCTCATCGATTTGTGTTTTTCCGTAAATTTGATGAGCCAAAGTACCTTCTTTAATGTTACATTTCCACGAACCCAAACGCATGGTTCCACCTTTATCGGTAATGGTTTTTTGTGCTTCCATCAAATCGATAACTGGATTTTTGGTTTTAGCGTTCATTTCTGTTGAATTGGCGTCCTTTAATCCAACTACATTTCTGGCATATTCAATCACTGCCATTTGCATTCCGAGGCAAATTCCAAAGAACGGAATGTTATTTTCACGGGCGAATTGCACTGTTGCTATTTTTCCTTCGATTCCACGTTCTCCAAAACCGGGAGCTACGAGAATTCCGTCAACTCCATTTAGTTTTTCTGCAACATTACTATCATCAATGTATTCGGAGTGAATACTAACAACATTCACCTTCGTTTCGTTGGCTGCACCTGCGTGGATAAACGCTTCTAGAATTGATTTATAGGAATCTTGTAATTCGACGTATTTCCCAATCAAACCAATAGTAACAGTATGTTTTGGATGTTTTAATCGGTGTAGAAAAGTGTTCCAGTTTTTTAAATCTGGAGCTGCTTTTTTGGGGAGATTTAATTTTTTAAGTGCTACGATATCCAATCCTTCTTCGAGCATTAGATTTGGAACTTCGTATATGGTTTTAGCATCAATCGATTGGATCACTGCTTCGCGTTTTACGTTGCAGAATAAAGCCAATTTCTGGCGCAATTCATCTGATATTTCGTGTTCTGTTCGGCACACTAAAATGTCGGCTTTGATTCCGCTTTCCATCAATGTTTTTACTGAGTGTTGTGTCGGTTTGGTTTTTAATTCGCCTGCCGCTGCCAAATAAGGAACTAGCGTTAAGTGAATTACGATTCCGTTGTGCTCTCCTAATTCCCACACCAATTGACGTACCGATTCGATGTATGGTAACGATTCGATATCGCCGACAGTTCCTCCAATCTCGGTAATTACAATATCAAAATCGCCAGAATTCCCCAGCAATTGCATGCGTTCTTTAATTTCATTGGTAATGTGCGGAACCACTTGAACTGTTTTTCCTAAGAATTCACCACGACGTTCTTTTTCAATCACAGAAAGATACACGCGACCCGTTGTAACATTATTTGCTTGAGATGTTGGAACATTTAAAAAACGTTCGTAATGACCTAAATCCAAATCGGTTTCTGCTCCGTCATCGGTTACATAACATTCGCCATGCTCGTATGGATTTAAAGTTCCGGGATCGACATTGATATACGGATCAAATTTCTGAATGGTGGTCCTATACCCGCGTGCTTGTAATAATTTTGCTAAAGATGCGGCTATAATTCCTTTTCCCAAGGAAGATGTCACACCGCCAGTAACAAAAATATATTTCGTTTGATTCATTGTAGTTGATTGTTGTTGTGTTGTTGTTGTTGTAAAAAACGAGGCAAAAATACGATTTTTATTCGATTGTTAGATTGTTAGATTATTAGATTTTTAGAAAAAAATTATTTCTTTTTAATTCGATTCAATATTCTAACTTGTCTAAGAAGTCTAACAATCTATAATCCTTTAGGGTATTGTTTTTTGATGTTGCGAATCAATTCTTCCAAGCCGTTTAATTTGAGTTCGTAAATGAGTTGGAGTTGTTCGCCGAGTTCGCCTTTTGGAAATCCTTTATTGCTGTACCAAACAATATAATATTCGGGTATATCAATTAAGTAGTAGCCTTCGTATTTGCCGAAGGGCATTTTGGTGTGGGCGAGTTTGATGAGTTGTTTTTGCTGGTTGTCCATTTTATTTAACCGCAAGGTTCGCAAAGGTTTTTGCTTCGCCAATTCGACCAAAGGTCTCGTGCCGCAAAGAACGCAAAGGTTATTTCCAATTGAAAGTGATTTCTTTTTCGATATCGGGATGCAAACTCAAAAAAACCGGACACGTCATTGCGGCTCTTTCTAGTATGATTTTGGTTTTATCGTCTGGAGCAATGGACATGTTTAAAACCACGATGATTTTGGCAATTTTTCGTGGTTCCGCTTGCATGACCTTAGTAACTTCTATAGTTGAATCTACTAAATCGACATTCAAATCTTTCGATTTTATCGCCATGATAGAAACCATACAACTACCAAGTGCTGTTACTACTAAATCGGTTGGAGAAAACGCTTCTCCTTTTCCGTGATTGTCTGTTGGAGCGTCGGTTAAAATTTGTGTTCCCGATTGCAAATGAATACAAACGGTTCTCAAATCGCCAACATATTTTATCGTTGAAGTTGCCATTATTCTGCTTTTTTTATTGTTAAATCGGTATTGTAGTACAAGATGTAAATTCCTTTGTTGACATAACCTCCCATTACTTTTTTGGAGTAGTCAAATTTACTTTCTACTTGTTCGGTTACCGATGACTGCGTCGATTCTTCAAATGATTTTTCCTGCGAAAGTCGCAACATCGTATCAAAAGTAATATCAAAACCTCTGACGGCATATTGATTGGGCAACACCCTGTTTATCTTTTTATATGCTTTTTCAAAGCGAGCTGCTTCTTCAGAATCGTTTTCTTTTGTTAGTGAAGGAAACGTCATTTTTAGTTTCGTTAGTTTCGCTAATGGGATTTCTTCATTGTCCAACATATCATTCGATTCTAATACGACCAATTGTACTTGGTAGTCTTTCATCGAATTAATCATCGCGTTCAATGTAGCGTTTATGGTGTAATAACTTTCCGATTCCATTACCACAAAATTGATTTTATCTTTAACAAAATATTTCCTGATGCTATCGGAAACGAAACTTCCTTTTTCGCTTAATCCAACTAGTTTCGTCTCTTTTTGATTTTCTGTTATGTATTGTTTGACATCTGGTTTTTTAGGATCGATGACAGCAATGACATTCCCGTTTTTGTTTTTCATAAAATCAAACATAGCCTCTTTCAGTGCTTCGTTTGTAGGTGTTGCCTGGAATAAATTGACATATGCTTTTTCATAATCTTTTGACAGTGGAGAAACAACCGGAATATTTTTGCTTTCCAATGCTTCTGCTACTCTCTCCACGTTGTTTTGATAAAAAGGTCCAATCACAGCATCAGCACTTTGCGCATTTTCCTGAGCGATGGCAACAGCATTGGATGAAGATTTGGTTTCCTGAGAATCGAATATTTTCACATCGATATTCATTCCCAATACTTTAGCCGAATCAATGGCCATCAAAGCTCCCGAATAAAAATCGAGTGTCATGTTTAGAAACTTGTCTTTCTTTAAACGAGCTTGCGTCGAAACCAACGTATCGCTTTCAATTTTGGATATATTAAAAGGTAAAAGCAATACCAATTCTTTTTTGGTTTGTTTGGAAATGGATTTGGTCAAATCGGAAAAAGACGTATTCGCTTCTTTGACATAAGCTATTGATGCTGGTAATTTTAATACCATTCCTTCTTTAACTCCTTCTGATAAAATCGGATTTAATACTAATAATTTATCATAAGAAATATTGAATTGATTGGTTAAACTATAGAATGTTTCGCCAGATTTCACAGTATATTCAAATATGTATTGTGATTTTACTATTGGTTTTTCTACTGGAAGTACTGTTTTTGGAGGAATGGTTTTAGGAACATTTCCATTGATTTTTAGTTGATAACCAATAGGAAGATTGGCAACAACCTCTGGATTTTGTCTTTCTAATTCTTCGACTGTTATGCCGTATTTAGTTGCGATTCCGTATTTGGTTTCTTTAGGAAGTACTTCGTGTGTAATCGATTTTGATGAAGTTATTGGATTTGATGTTGGCTTTGTATCACTTTTAGGAATCAACAAAATCGAATTCAGTTGTATTCCGTTTTGAGAATCGGGATTCAGTTTATAAATATCGTAAGGTGTCACTTTGTATTTATTTGCAATTTGAGTAATTGTTTCCCCTGCAACAACAGTGTGTTTGGTATAATTCTGTCCGAAAATCGAACAACTAATCAAAACAACTAAAATGCAAATACTTCTTTTAAACATATATTTTATATTAAATACAATTTAGTGAACACTGATAACTGAACACTGCCAACTATTATTCCCACTCAATCGTCGCTGGTGGTTTCGAGCTAATATCGTAGACTACCCTATTCACACCTTTCACTTTATTGATAATCTCATTCGATATTTTCATCAAAAACTCGTAAGGTAAATGTACCCAGTCTGCTGTCATTCCGTCGGTGGATTCTACGGCGCGAAGTGCTACTACTTTTTCATATGTCCGTTCATCGCCCATTACACCTACACTATTTACTGGAAGCAAAATCGCTCCTGCTTGCCACACTTTATCGTACAATCCATGTGATTTCAATCCATCAATAAAAATAGCATCCACTTCTTGCAAGATACGCACTTTTTCTGGAGTAATATCTCCCAAAATACGGATCGACAATCCCGGTCCCGGAAATGGATGACGTCCTAATAATTCGGCGTCAATTCCCAATGTTTCGCCTACTCTTCGTACCTCATCCTTGAACAACATGCGAAGTGGCTCTACAATTTTCAACTTCATAAAATCGGGTAAACCGCCCACATTGTGATGCGATTTTATAGTGGCTGATGGTCCCTTTACCGAAACCGATTCGATGACATCAGGATAAATCGTTCCTTGTGCCAACCATTTCACGTCTTCCAATTGGTGTGCTTCATCATCAAAAACTTCGATAAAAACGCGACCAATAATTTTTCGTTTGGTTTCGGGATCATTAACGCCGGCCAGCTCTGACAAAAAACGTGCCGAAGAATCGACACCTTTCACGTTCAATCCCATTCCTTTATACTGTTCAAGAACACTTTCGAATTCGTTTTTACGCAATAATCCGTTGTTGACGAAAATACAATACAGGTTTTTGCCAATCGCTTTGTGCAATAAAACAGCAGCGACAGTCGAATCGACTCCGCCTGAAAGTCCGAGAACTACTTTATCATTTTGGATTTTTTCTTTTAAGTCATTTACGCAATCGTCTACAAAAGCATTTGGCGTAAAATTCTGCGGAACTTCTGCAATTTTCACTAGAAAATTTTCTAGTATTTGTTTACCATCAGTAGAATGATACACTTCGGGATGAAACTGAATCGCATAGGTAGTTTCGCCTTCAATTTTGTAAGCTGCATTTTCTACATCGTGGGTGCTCGCCAATTTGACACCGTTTGTTGGCAAGTGTTTTATGGTATCGCTGTGAGACATCCAAACTTGGGAATTCAGATTGACATTTTCAAAGAACAGTTCATTTGCTTTAATGTAAGACAAATTGGCTCTTCCGTATTCACGAGTGTTGGAAGAAGCTACTTCTCCACCCGAAAAATGAGCCAAATACTGTGCGCCATAACAAACCGCAAGCAAAGGCAAATATCCACGAATGTGCGATAAATCGATTTGCAAAGCATCTTCAGAGCGCACCGAATACGGACTTCCGCCAAGGATGACAGCTTTGTACGACGACAAATCGGTTGGATAATGATTATAAGGAAAAATTTCGCAGAATATATTTAATTCGCGAACGCGGCGTGCAATAAGTTGTGTGTATTGCGAGCCGAAATCTAAAATAAGTACGTTGTGTTGCATGTGCAAAAGTAGTACTCTTGATGGAAAATAAAAAATTAGAGTTCAAAATTTATTACATTTGATTTCAAATAAATTAAAATGTTGAAAACCATATTATACATCGCTATCGGCGGCGCTATTGGAAGTGTGTTGCGTTACTTAACTTCT
>JANNCY010000227.1:0-26964 GCA_031387085.1 Flavobacteriales bacterium
GAATCCCCGAAACAATCGATAAAAAGACGATGTTGTCGATACCTAAAATGATTTCTAAAAAAGTAAGTGTAAGTAATGCTACGAGTGCATTTGGAGTAAAAAGAATATCCATAATATAGATTTTGTTAAAGTAGTTTTACGCAATTAATCAATTTTTGTTACGGTTCCGATTTGTTTTTTGGCTTCTCCCACAAAGGAATATTCAAAAGTATAGCTTTTTTCCTTGGTAGCGACAATTTTCATGCTGATGGCTTTTTTTTCTTGCATGTTCTTTGGATGTAATTTTTGTAGCACCAATTCACAATCGTTTACCCAACGCACCGTTGCCGTATCGGTTTTTCCGTTAAAGGTTTCGATTTGCAGTTTTTCAGTACGCACAAAAGTTGACGTTTGTTTTTTACCATTTATTTCCTTAACGAATTCGAATTTCCCGGTTTTAAAATCGGTGCAATTTTGTTCTTGTTGGTAACAGGAAATCAATGTAAAAGCAAAGAGTAAATGTATTTTTTTCATAGTTTTATTTGAAGCTATTCCTGCTATCCGTTTCAATCTGTCATTGCGAGGAACGAAGCAATCTTTTGATTTGATTATTCTTTAATCCTCGCAATGTCAGGATTTTCACTGCTATCAGGGCTAGGGCTATTTTTTATAATTGTTTATTTTTCGTTATTAGCCCAACGCGCCGCCTGGCTCCATCGCTAAAAATGTCCACTGGACATTTTTTTTACGCTCGGCCCAATTCATCATACGTAAAATTCTTAATGCTTTTTTCTTTCGAAAACTTATCGGCATTGTAACTATTGGATTTGTTCTTCGGTATCGACAAACTTGTCCATTCTGCTTTCTTCAACATTTTGGCATAAAACACTATCTGTCCAATGTGATACGGATAATGCGCCAATTGTCGGTTAATGGCTTCCACCACTGTATGTCCTTCATTTCGAATGTAAATGATGGTGTGAAGTTGATCAGAGGTAAGTTCGTTTAGTGTCGATAGAAAACAATGCCAGCCCTCGTCCCAAACTTTCATAAGTTCTTCTTTAGACGCTTTGTCATTCCCATGGAAATGGGAATCAAATTCACCATCGCGGTTGCGCCATTCTTTTTCGCCATCGGAAATCATAAAATCGGTCCAACGCGAAAGCATGTTTCCCGACAAATGTTTAACAATAGTAGCAATCGAATTGGTGTCGTCATTAACAGCAAAAAACAATTGTTCCGGTTCTAATTGCTCCATTGCTTTTTCACCGAGCATTTTGTAATACAGAAATTGTTTTCTTACGCTTTCTAAATAGGGATTACTTTCCATCATTAAAAATTGAATCAGTCATTGTTTTTATTCCTTTAAATGCTAAAAAAACAGCAGCAATACATACAGCACAACCAATTACCAAAACAAGATAATGCCAATTGGTATGTTTGTTCATAAAAGCATTATACATTATCGAAGGTCCGATAAACATCAACGGCAAAGAGGCAAATAAATACTTGACGCCTTTCGCTAAAAGTTCTTTATTGGTTGCCATAATTAAAACTGAATTTGTATGCCATAGCCATTTTGATTGGCAATGATATGGAGTTCAAAATTGGTATCGTTTATTCCTAATCTTTTAGCTGCGTCTTTGTTGTATAAATCGATGGCGTTTTTTATTTTTTTGTTCTTTCCGGATAAAAGTGGAATCGCAGCTACTATCGCCACGATACCACTATACGTTGCCACAGAGGGATATTTTACATCCGAAACCAAACCAATTACCAAATCGACAGTCACTGCAGCACCTCCTACGGCTATTAATAATCCACCTGTCGATTCTTGACTTTTAGCCGATTTAAAAAGCGAAAGCGCTTCTAAATTGGAAGCTAACAATTGTCTCGTTTCCCGAGTAGAAATTTGCTTGCCGTTGACATAGTATTTTCCTTTTATCAAATTTATTTCTTGCGAGAAAGAAAATTGAGATAAAAGAATGATAAGTAGTATAATTAGTTTTCTCATAGTTTTGTCATTGCGATGAACGGGCGCCATCTCGTCCTCTTAATTATTATTTGCTGCGCCAGTTCGCTACGCTCGCGTCCAGTTATCTACAGCTTTACGGACACTTCCAAATTGAAGCAACAATTCGGCTGCTTTTTCATAGTCGACTGGAATTTCTCCCATGATCATTTTCACACCACGATCAACGAGTTTGTCGTTACTCAATTGCATATCGACCATTTTATTGCCTTTGACTTTTCCGAGTTGAATCATCGTTGTCGTAGAAATCATATTCAGTACTAATTTCTGTGCGGTTCCCGCTTTCATTCGGGAACTTCCGGTGACAAATTCAGGTCCGACTACTACTACAATTGGAAAGTTCGCGGTTAAAGCCAACGGACTTCCTTCATTGCACGTGATACAAGAGGTAGTAATATTATTTTCGTTGCATTTTTGTAATCCGCCAATAACGTAGGGTGTGGTTCCGGAAGCAGCAATTCCAATTACTACATCATCAGAAGTAATATTTTGTTCCTGTAAATCAATCCACGCTTGTGTTGTATTGTCTTCGGCATTTTCAACGGCACGGCGAATGGCTTTGTCGCCACCAGCGATAATTCCGTTGACCAAATCAAATGGAACTCCGAAGGTAGGTGGACATTCCGAAGCGTCTACAATTCCCAATCGCCCTGAAGTACCAGCACCAATATAAAAAAGCCGTCCGCCAAGTTTCATTTTTTCGACTATTTTAGCAACGACAACTTCAATTTGTGGTAACGCTTTTTCTACAGCCAACGGAACGGTTTTGTCTTCGTTGTTGATATTGGATAATAAATCGGCAACCGACATTTGTTCTAAATGTTCGTATTTGGAGGATTGTTCGGTAGTTTTGATGAAATTCATATGCTGAGTTGCTGAGTGACAAATTTAGTAAATTTAGTTTCATAAAGAAAGAAGAAGAAAGAATAAAGCGCAAAGAGCAAAGAGGATTTTGAATTTAAGTCAGAATTGATATTCTAGGTGAATTTTTTTCTTCTTTGCTCTTTCTTCTTTTCTCGAACAAAACCCGAAGAAATGCACGCAGAACCAAGAATCTAACGCAATTTTATTCAGTTCTGTATATCCAAAAAGTAAAAGTTAAGACAAATGCCTTATTAAAAAATATAAGTATAGAAAATGTATAGAAAAACTGTACTATTATTTTGATACTATCTTTTAATTTTGTCACTCAGTTAATAAATAATAAAGGTAAAAAGAAAAGACTTACCATCTTAATGACAAAAGAAAATTTCATTTATTTTAATGATTTGTTATTAAATGAAATCGTGAACAAACCAATCAAAAAAATGCAGCCCTTACTTTTTAATGTTTTCGAAGACAAAAGCAGGACTGCAAAACAATCTAATAATTTACAAATTTATGAAAAAAACACTACTCTTTTTATGTTCTCTTTTTTCAATGAACAATTATGCTCAAGGATGTGTGAATCGAATTGTTTGCTCAGACGATATGGCAACTTTATACCTCCTTAATGGAACTACGCTCACATGGGGAAGAAACCAATCGGGACAATTAGGAACAGGAACCACTGCCCTACAAAGCACTCCAATAGTGACCGTTAATGGAAGTAATTGGTCAGATGTCAATCATGCCACAATGCATACCGTGGCACTTCATCAAAATGGAACCGTTTGGACTTGGGGAAACAACTCGATTGGCCAGCTTGGAAACGGTACTACAACCAATAGTTTTGTTCCCGTGCAAGTAGGTTCTGATACTGATTGGACAGTGTTATCTCCCGGACATTTTCATACGGTGGCGCTAAGAACTAACGGAACGCTCTGGGGCTGGGGAAATACGGGTGCTTTTGAATTGGGAGGCAGTCCTTCACCTTTTTATTATGTCAATCCAATTCAGTTGAGTAATAGCACCGATTGGAGTAAAATTTATGGTGGTTACTTCAAAACGTTTGCCATTAAAAATAATGGTACCCTTTGGGGAATGGGTCGAAATATTTTTGGTGATTTAGGAGTAGGAAATAATTCATCTTTACTGATTTTAACCCAGATTGGAACGGATACTGATTGGCAAAAAATTTCGGCAGCTCGTGCGGCATACACTTTAGCATTGAAAACCAATGGAACACTTTGGGCTTGGGGGGATAATGAAAATGGACGTTTAGGTGACGGAACTACCACCAACCGAAACGCACCCGTCCAAATTGGAACCAGCACTTGGAAAGATGTTGCGGCTGGAAACATTCACGCTATCGGAATTAAAACAGATGGTACACTTTGGCAATGGGGTTCGTATGGATGGTGGCTTGGCGGAATTTTAATTCCGAATAGTTCCATTCCGGTTCAGGTGGGAACGGATAGTGATTGGAAAATGGTTTCGGCAGGTCTCGCTTTTTCTTATGCTATAAAAGAGAACAATACACTATACGCATGGGGTAATAATAGCTTGTATTTAGGGAACGGTTCCATAACTTCATATACCACTCCTACGTTGGTTCCGTGTAGTCAATTAAGTAGTGTTAGTTTTCAGGAGAAGACCGTGGTTTTCTACCCAAATCCAGTTAAAGACGAATTAAATATTTATGATAGAACGGATATACAAACCTTTAAAATCACCAATGTCCTTGGTCAAGAAATACTACAAAGAGAAGTTACAGAAAACAAAATCGATTTATCGCAGCTTAATAAAGGCGTTTATATAGGTGTGTTTTACAAAACTAATGGTCAAGCCATTACTCATAAGTTTATCAAAGAGTAAGCGATAGAAGTACACCATAAAAATACTATTGGATGAATATAGAAAACCGCCTTGCTTTGGCGTATTCGGATGGGATATTCATTGAACTCATTGAGGTTGTTTCAGTCAAAAGTATTTTTATGGATTACATCAATCATAATTCGGCTGACGGATTGCAGCATATTACCTACAACACGCCCATTGCTAAAATTGTGTTTTTCGACACGCAGAATGAAATAAATGGGTGTTCTTACTGAAATAATGGGAATAACCGAAGATGGAGTAGCCGCAGTGGAGCAAATGAAAACAGATTTTGGAGAATTGTGAACAATGCCGTTCTCAAATCTATAAAAAACAAGCCAACGCAATTCCCAATATAATCATCGAAATTTTAGCAATATTGAACTTATGACCTTCGCTGCTTTCAAAGATAATTGTCGATGAAATGTGGAATAAGATTCCGATGACAACCGCAGTGATTTCAGTATAATACTCATTTAATAACGGAAAACCATCCGAAACGAATGTTCCTAAAGGTGTCATTACAGCAAAACTCAGCATGAAGAAAAACAACGTGGTTTTATTCAATTCGGCGTTCAGAAAAAAAGTGGTTAATATAATCGCAATGGGTAAATGGTGAATGGCAATTCCGAGTGCCAATTCGTGATGATGACTAACCGGAAATCCTTCCAGCAAAGCATGTAAACACAGACTAAAAAATAACAACCAAGGCATTTTGGTTAGTTTATCATGTCCGTGAACGTGACCGTGTTCAGCTCCTTTGGAAAAAAATTCTAAAATTATTTGGAATAATATTCCAATCATAATGAAAATTCCAATTTTAAGATTGTGTGTTTCGTAAACTTCGGGGAGTAAATGAATTACCGTCAACGAAAGTAAAAACGAACCGCTAAATGCCAATAATAATTTTAAATTCTTTTTGGCCTTTGGTCGCAATCCAATCGCAATTCCATATCCTAATAGTACCGATAGTAAGGGTAAAATATAATTCATCAAGTCTATTCTCTATTTTCTATATTAGCTCCGCTCTGTTCGGCTAAAGCCTCGGGTCTTTACTCTTCTTATTTAAAAATCATAATCAATCGTTCACTTGTATTCTTATGGAATTTCTTCAACTTATAATCGCCAAAAGTATCCAACAAATAAATGCCCGCTTCGGTCATCATTTCCTGAAAATCTTCTAAAGTTAATGCTTTTACTTTTTCGGTAAAATGAAAGGTTTCACCTTGATCTTGAAAATCAATTTCTTTATAAATATGGTTGTCGAGAACGTATCTTTTAATATGAAAATCAATACCGTCAACGGTTTTCGTTTCTTCCGGAACTAAATCGGCAATGACCTGATTTACATTCATAAAATCAATGACAGCAAAACCGTATTCCGTTAAACTCTCTTTGATAGCAATTAAGGTTTTTAAATTGTCGTCGTCATTTTCGAAATAGCCAAAACTGGTAAATAAATTAAAGATGGCGTCGAACCTATCTTCAAAAGATTCGCGCATATCATGCACTTGAAAATGCAGGGTGTCATTCGCGTTTTTATTGGCTTCATTGATGCTATTTTCAGATAAGTCAGCACCAATAACGTTGAATCCCAATTGATTTAGATAAATAGAATGCCTTCCTTTTCCACACGCCAAATCGAGAACTTTCGCTTTTTCGGGCAAATTTAGATAATGTGTAAGATTATCCATAAAAATTTGAGCTTCCCTATAGTTTCTATCTTTATATAAAATGTGATAATATGGTGAATCAAACCAAGAGGCAAACCAGTTTTCCGATTTGGGATTATTTATTTTTGACATTTATTCTGCAACATTGAATTCTTAAAATGCAAATTTAGTGTATTTTAGCCGAAGTTATCCCAAATTTGTTATTTGATTATTGGAATTTATTTAAATGGAGAATTATAAAATGATTGCCAAAACCTTTTTTGGTTTTGAAGAAATACTCGCTAAAGAATTAGAAAATTTAGGAGCACAAGAAGTTGAAATAGGAACTAGAGCAGTTAGTTTTAAAGGAGACAAAGGATTTATGTACAAAGCCAATTTGTCGTTGCGTACCGCTTTGAAAATCTTAAAACCAATTTACTATTTTAGAGCCACCAATGATCAAAATTTATACAAAGGAATCCAAAGTATGGATTGGTCGAAATACCTAAATGCCGACCAAACTTTTGTAATTGATGCTACCATTCACTCGGATAATTTCAAACATTCCCAATTTGTTTCCCAAAAATCGAAAGATGCTATTGTGGATCAATTTCGAGAGCGGACAGGTCAGCGACCAAGTGTCGACAAAGATTTTCCCGATTTACGAATCAACATTCACATCGATAGAGATCAAGTTTCTGTAGCATTAGATACCTCTGGAGATTCGTTGCACCATCGAGGGTATCGGACAGCAACGAATATTGCGCCTATTAACGAAGTGTTGGCAGCCGGAATGGTATTGCTATCAGGTTGGGACGGGCAAAGTGATTTTTTAGACCCAATGTGTGGATCGGGAACTATACTGGCAGAAGCAGCGATGATTGCCTGTAATATTCCGGCTAACATCAATAGAAAGGAATTTGCTTTCGAAAAATGGAACGATTGGGACAACGATTTGTTCGACCAAATTGTAAACAGTTTGTTAAAACGAACACGCGAATTTCATTACACTATAAAAGGCTTTGACAAAGCACCAAGTGCCGTTAATAAAGCGAAAGACAATATCGCTAATGCGAATTTAAGTGAGTACATCACTATCGAACAAAAGAACTTTTTTGACACACAAAAAGAGACTTCTGGACCTTTGCATTTGCTATTCAATCCGCCGTATGGCGAACGTTTGGATATTGAATTGGAGCGTTTTTACCGAGAAATGGGCGACACTATGAAGCAACATTATCCAGGAACCAACGCTTGGTTTATCACTGGAAATTTAGAAGCATTGAAGTTTGTCGGATTAAAACCATCACGAAAAATCAAACTTTTTAACGGAAGTTTAGAAGCGCGTTTGGTGAAATACGAAATGTATGAAGGAAGTAAAAAAGGAAAATATATGAATAAGGAAGAGGTTTAGTCTCAGTCTCAGTATACAGTCACAGTAATTAATATAAACTAAAATCATGAATAAAAAAACAAAAGCATTACTCTTAAATTTATTGGGATTTGCAGTACTTTTTATTGCAATGCGATTTTTTGTACTAAACTACACTAATTTATACGGAATATGGAAACCGTTAACCGCAGCAATAGTAGCTAGTTTACTGGCGCCAAAATTTCAAGCTGTAAAGACCAGAGACGGAGAAAAAATATTTATGAAAGCGTTGTTTTTTAGCAGAGTTAAAGAAGTAGGATAAACTTCAAAAGCACTTCGACAAGCTCAGTGTGACAATCTGCAAATGATAGAATTTCCTTATAAACACAAGTAATTTTAAAATATAGCCAATTTAGAAAACTAATGTCAGTCTGAGCTTGTCAAAGACCATCTTAGATTATTTTCATTAGTTTGAACAAAGGCCCATAATCAAATAAACCTTATTTTTTCTTTACGGATTTTTCCTTAATAGTCGACTTATACAACGGTAAAAAATACGAAAGGGTGTAGTTGAATCCGGCACCAAAATTACCGTTATACGTTCTATTGAATCCCGGAATGTACAAATTATCAAAGTTATCCGGTTTTTTATTGGATACTAAATGATGCACCCGGAAACTAAATCCAACATACACATTTTTAAAAACTTCTGCTTTTATTCCTGCAATGACTTCTACCCATTGTGCTGATAAACCTTCAAATTTATCACCTGGTTCGATGATTTGGCTTTCTCCAAAATAGGTATTCGGATTGTAAATTTGATAGCTATTTAAAGTTTGACTGAACGAACTCACTCCATAACGCATTCCGACATAAATCATATTCTCCATTCCAGCCCAATTTTTATAGGCATTGTAATCAAAACCTACTTTGATGTAGGTGCCTTCAGTAGTAAAATTCAATTGTTCATCGTCGACGGTTTTGCGTTCATTACCTAATTCGGCTGCGATATAATGTCGGCGTGTCAATTTGTAATCGCCCACCAATTCTATTCCGCGGTAGTCTTTTTCGAAAAAACCTCTTGCCAATTTTACCACATCCACCCCAAATCGGATACCGTAGCGTTCTTTTTTTGGTATGATGCTGTCTTTTATCTTGACTTCTTGAGCAGTTCCAACAAGCGAAACCAAAACCAATAGTAAACTAAAAGTATATTTTAACATGTATTTCATTTTCAGTTTCAATGTTAGTAGTTACAATATCAAAATTTTGAATCCAAAGTCCGTCAAGCGGAAGGACATCAGTTCTCACAAATCCGTTAGCACTATTTAAAGTAAACACGGTTTTGTAGCCACAAGCTCGTGATACAAAAACGTTATTTCGGGAATAATTAATTTGAATGACATCCGTATTATCATTGGTGGTATTGGTGTCAGCACCATTTTGGATGAAATTGAAAGTAGTGCTATCTTCGGTAGTTTTTAACGGAACTTCAATTTTGCTGACTCCCGAAAATGAAATACCGTTTGTAAATCCAGGTGCTATAATTCCCAAATTACTAACTGGTTTTAATGTCGTCGGATTGGATATATCGTAAAACTGGACCATCAATCGTGGAGTTGTAGAAGTCGTTGCATCGCAAATATCGTCTTTCTCACAGCTGGAGAAGGAAAGTGCAATGAGTAGAACTAATAATATATTTTTCATAATTTTTATAATCAATTTTAGTAACAAATATAACCTCAATTTTGTCATTCTGATATAACTTCAATTTTGTCATTCTGACGAAGGAAGAATCTCATTAAGTGATTCTGATTATGAGATTCCTAGTGCCTCAGAATGACAAAAGGGTTATCTTCTTTCCAAAAGTACAACATTATCCACATGATGCGTTTGCGGAAACATATCCACTGGGCGCACACGCGTTACTTTGTATTTTTCATCCATCAATGCCAAATCGCGCGCTTGTGTCGCAGAGTTACAACTCACGTACACCACTTTTTCGGGAGCAATTTTCATGATTTGTTCTACAACGTCTTTGTGCATTCCGTCGCGTGGCGGATCGGTAATAATCACATCGGGTTTCCCGTGTTGTGCGATAAAGGCTTCGTTGAACACGTTTTTCATATCACCAACATAAAACTCACAATTGGTAATTTCGTTGCGTTTGGCGTTTTCCTTGGCATCGTGAATCGCTTCTGGTACGGCTTCGACACCAATTACTTTCTTGGCTTGTTTGGAAACGAATTGCGCAATAGTTCCGGTTCCGGTATACAAATCGTAAACGACTTCGTTTCCTGTTAAACCTGCAAATTCACGCGTGATTTTGTATAATTCATACGCCTGATCGGAATTGGTTTGGTAAAACGATTTGGCGTTGATGCTGAATTTCAAACCTTCCATTTCTTCCAAAATGTAATCGCGTCCTTTGTATAATTTGATGTCTTGGTCGTACAAGGTATCATTGGCTTTACTGTTGATAACGTATTGCAACGACGTAATCTGCGGGAATTTCTCGTGGATAAAATCCAACAGCAATTCGCGATTGGCTTTATCGTTTTCAAAAAACTGAATCAGTACCATGATTTCGCCAGTGGATGCGGTACGAATCATTAAGGTACGCAATAAACCTTTGTGGTTACGGGCATTGAAGAAGGTCATTCCCTTTTCGGTGGCGAATTCTTTAATGGCATTCCGAATGGCATTCGATGGATCTTCCTGCAAATGGCATTTTTCAATGTCGAGGATTTTGTCCCACATTCTTGGAATATGAAATCCCAAAGCAGGATTTTTGCTTAAGGTCGTGTCTTCCGATTGGATTTCGGTTTCGTTTAACCAACGTGTGTCGGAGAATCCGAATTCCATTTTGTTTCTATAGAAGAATTGTTTGGCTGAACCCATTATCGGTTCGAAAGCGGGCAATTCAATTTTACCGATGCGTTTTAAGTTATTGTAGACTTCGTTATTTTTATAGAACAACTGTTGTTCGTACTTCATGTTCTGCCATTTGCAGCCGCCACAAGCGCCAAAATGCTGGCAAACAGGTTCGATGCGGTGTTCTGAATAAGAATGGAATTTTATTGCTTTACCTTCATAATACGCTTTGCGTTTCTTAAAGGTTTGTACATCTACGACATCACCCGGAACGACATTCGGAATAAAAATCACTTGCCCTTCGGGTGCTTTGGCTACTGAAACTCCTTTGGCTCCGGCATCTAAAACGGTTATGTTTTCGAATATTGCTTTTTGTGTTATCTTCTTTCCCATGGCGCAAAAATAAGGGATTGAATTGTTTTTTAGATTGGCTTTTGGAAAAAAATAGGAAAATTGTTTGAAACTAAAAATGTTTAAGCAAAATTTAGTTGGGTTCAAGCAAAACTAAATTGGGTTTAAGCAAAATTAATAAATGTTAATTAAAATAGTTTTATGCGATTTGGGAAATGAGTATATTTGTGGAAATAAATCTTTAAAAATTTAAGAGGTATTCATTAATGGTATTCTTAAGTTATACGCAATGATAGCAGACGAAATAACATAACAATTCAACCTAACAGCTAAAATAAATTCAATGGAAAAGAAACAGGACAATCCAAAAATTCTTAAAAATAAATACATACCGACTGCTGAATTTTATAGCCAAATAGTTGACAGTTTACAAGATTATTCGATTTTTACGTTAGACAAAGAATTCATCATAAATAGTTGGAGTTCGGGCTCGACAAAAATATTTGGTCACGAAACGGAGGAAGTTATTGGAGAACCTTTCGATATGATATTTACGGAGGAAGATGTAAAAAATGATATTCCGAAAAAGGAAATTGAAACAGCCTTAAAGGAAGGCAGAGCAACTGATAATAGATGGCACATTGCGAAAGACAAGAGCTTGTTTTACGCCTATGGGTTGGTTTTCCCACTTTCTGGTTTAGATGGAGAGCTGTTGGGTTATGTTAAGATTTTACGGGACTTAACTGAAAGGAAACAATCGGAGGATGCTATAAAAAATTATGTTAGAGAATTGGAAGAGCTTAATACCCATAAAGAAAGCGTTCTAGCAATACTCTCACACGATTTAAGAAGTCCCTTGTCAGCCATTATAGGTACGGCAAAATATTTGAAAGACAATTTTCATAAAATGAAACAGGATACTGTTCAGGAAATGCTCGACTTACTTTATAAATCATCTACTGATGAACTAGAGATGTTAGACTATTTATTAGAATGGGCAAGGATAAAATACGCATCAGACGTTTTTTCTCCGACAAAAATAAAACTATCAGAATACATTAATAAAGTGTTTGAAACCTTAAACGAAACTGCTTCAATAAATACTATCAATCTTCATCACGAAATTGAAGAAAAGACTTCTGTATTTGCTGATGGTAAAATGTTAATTTCCATTATTCAAAATATCGTTTCAAATGCTATAAAACATACTGGTAAAGGAGGGACAATAACGGTTTCAGCAAAAAGTAAAGAGGACAAAATTATTGTTCAGGTTAAGGACACAGGAATTGGAATGTCGAAAGAAATAATGGCAAAACTTTTTACACCTCAAATGAAAACCCTTTCAGAAACAAGAAAAAAGGACAAAGGTGCTGGAATTGGATTATTATTGGTAAAAGGATTTTTAGAAAAAAATGGTGGTGAAATATGGGTAGAAAGTATTGAAGGCGAGGGTTCATCTTTTTATTTTACATTACCCATTGAGGAACCATTATATAAAGTAGGCAGTTCAGACGAAATTATGTTTGACGAAAGTCCGTAATATAAAGACTTATGAACGAGCTTGAAATAGCCACAGCGTATAGCAGCACATTTGCAATAGGTGGGGTTTTTCCGAATCAAGTTCGGGACAGGATGTGCTCCGGATACAGTTTTGTCTTAGCTAAAAGTTCAGTGTTTAATCGAAAGTTTAGGCTTACTTAATCCGCAACTTCGCTAAGATGCTTAATGTTATACAACATTTTATTATGAGCCGAATCCTTTTAATTATGTCAGTTTTACCAATTATAATTTCTTGCAAAAACGAAAAATATAAATTGATTGAAGCTAAGCCAACTTCTGAAAAAAAGATCCAGATTTCTAATTGGGGTCAATTTGAAAAAGAAGTTTTTAAAACTATCGATAATCTAGAAAAATCTAATTCAAAAAATAGAAAATTTTTTGTTGAGAAATTTTTGAGTTATCAAAATAAAGTAGATGGTGCAGTAGCTGAAGCATATTCCAATTTCGCATTCGAATATGTTGAAGATAATACTGAAGATTTTTTCTCTGTGCTAGAAAGTAATGATTCATTACTGATAATAAAATGGTCAGAAGTTAGTTCTAGTGAAATAGTTTTAATTTCAGAAAACAAAATGGAAATGGATTCTATTTGGACAAGAATACATGAAAATCACTTTACTAAAAGAGCAAAATTAAAACCATTAAAAAGAGAACTTGATTTATACTATTTGATTAAATTAAAAGAAGATGTGAAAAAACATTAAAAAGCGTTTTATAACACTGTCACTAACAATGGTTATGAACTATTGCTGGTTTTGTGTTATGGAAAACATAATTTTCATTAACTTCGTTTCCTACCAATTGAATAAACCCAACCCATGAAAACCCACCTCGCACTCCTTCGCGGCATCAATGTATCTGGTCATAAAATGATCAAAATGGAAGCGTTAAAAAAGGCATTAGAAGCTATTGGCTTTACCAATGTGGTAACGTACATCCAATCGGGAAATGTTTTTGTAACTACCGATGAAGAGAGTCCATCTAAAGTTGGTTTTCTCATCAAACAGGAAATATTCAAAAGCTTCGGACATGATGTTCCTGTTATTGTCATTGGGAAAGAAGATTTGCAGGCGTGTTTAGATAGGAACTTGTTCTTGAATGAAACCGAAATCGATTTAAAGAAATTATACGTTTCGTTTATTTCCTCGGAATTGCCTGCGAATATGATCACGCAATTGAATTTAAATTTCATTAAGCCTGATGAAATTCAATTGGATGGCAAGCGTATTTATTTAAAATATGATACTTCTCCAGCTAAAACCAAGCTCGATAATAAATGGATTGAGAAGAGTATGAATGTAGTTTCGACAACGAGGAATTGGAATACGGTGAATAAGTTGTTGGAGATGTTTGGATAACGTTCTTCTCCAGTATTTTGTCGAAATGACAAGAACATAACTGAATAAAAACTATAACTTCATCAGAAATAATGATAATTATATAACAATCACTTCTGATGATTTTTTAACTTTGTTAAAATTTAAAACACCTCTACCATGAAAAGAAATGCCACAGCCGTTTGGAAAGGTTCCTTAAAAGAAGGAAAAGGAGCATTAACCACTCAAAGTACCACATTAAACAATACCCAATATTCTTTCGGTTCCCGTTTTGAGGAAGGTGTGGGCACCAACCCTGAAGAGCTAATTGCTGCGGCACATTCGGGTTGTTTTACAATGCAACTTTCCGCCTTTATCGGTGAGGCTGGATTTACGCCCGACACGCTTGAAACCAAATGCGTAATCGATTTTCAGAACGGAGCTATCGTCGGTTCACATTTGACGGTAGAAGGTAAAATACCTGGAATTTCCAACGATGTGTTTCAGGGATTGGTAACGAAAGCAGAGAAAAATTGCCCGATTTCTAAAGTATTGAATACGGAGATTACTTCCACAGCGGTTTTGCTGTAAGAAATTATAGACCCAAATAACAGACCTCATTTCTATACAGGAATGAGGTTTTGTTGCTTAAATGATGTAAATTAGCAGGAAAAAAAAAGGTTACTATGAAAGACAAATCGACATTCGTTAGTGCGATCTCAGGATTGGAATTCCCAGAAAAAGAAAAAGTGTGTGGTGTCATTATTCGAACTCCAATTTTGAATCTGATACGAGAAGATCATCCCAAATTTAAGACGAAGGAAAACATTGCGAATAGCGAACTCAACATCTACAGAGAAAAATACATTTCAAAATTTTTGCAATCGGAAGTCGGAGAACTGACCGATTTACATAGAAACGTTATCAAATCTTTGAGCGAAGACACGTCGTTTGTTTCAAAGGTGGAAGACGAACCGGATGTACGTACTTTTGGGCAAGTTGTCGCTGATAAAGTCGCCGATTTTGGTGGAAGTTGGACGTTCATTATTTCGTTTTTTGTCTTCATTCTGATTTGGATTGCGTCCAATGTTTATATTTTATTGAACAAAGGTTTTGATCCCTATCCGTTTATTTTATTGAATTTGATTTTGTCGTGTTTGGCAGCATTGCAAGCGCCTGTGATTATGATGAGCCAGAATCGACAGGAAGAAAAAGACCGCGAACGCGCGAAAAAAGATTATATGATTAATCTGAAATCAGAATTGGAAATTAGAATACTGGATGACAAACTCGATCATTTAATCATGCACCAACAACAAGAGTTGATCGAAATTCAGAAGGTTCAGATTGAAATGATGAATGATATACTTGACAGAATTAAAAAATAATTGTGAATTGTGAATTACACGTTTTAAACGATATGTTATTCATAATAAAAGAACTAAATTCATAATTTACAATTCACAATTCACAATTAAATTATACTTTTGCCTAATAACGGATGATTTCTCTCCAAAAGAAGGAATTGCGATTTTTAAAATCAATAAGAAATAGTATGTCAGTTTTAGAAAAAATGAGTTCTGCCGAAGCAATCGATTTGGAAAATAAATACGGAGCTCACAATTATCATCCGCTACCTGTAGTTTTAAGTAGGGGAGAAGGAGTGTTTGTTTGGGATGTAGAAGGGAAAAAGTACTACGATTTCCTTTCGGCTTATTCTGCTGTGAATCAAGGGCATTGTCATCCAAAGATTGTGAATGCGATGATGAATCAGGCGCAAACTTTAACGTTAACGTCTCGTGCTTTTTACAACGACAAGTTGGGGGTTTATGAAGAATTTATTACCAAATATTTTGGATTTGACAAAGTGCTTCCAATGAATACAGGTGCCGAAGCGGTAGAAACGGCTTTGAAACTGTGTAGAAAATGGGCGTATGAGAAAAAAGGAATCCACGAAAACGAAGCGCAGATTATTGTTTGTGATGGAAATTTCCACGGAAGAACTACTACCATCATTTCGTTTTCTAACGATGAAAATGCCAGAAAGAATTTTGGACCGTATACAGCAGGATTTATTAAAATTCCTTACGACGACATCGACGCGCTGGAAAATGCGCTTAAATCAACTAAAAACATTGCTGGTTTCTTAGTTGAGCCTATTCAGGGTGAAGCTGGTGTATATGTTCCAGCAGAAGGTTATTTAGCCAAAGCAAAAGCCTTATGTGAAGCCAATAGTGTATTGTTTATAGCCGATGAGGTGCAAACCGGAATTGCAAGAACAGGTTCTATTTTGGCAGTTTGTGGAAATTGTACCTGTGAAAAAAGCTGCGAAAAGCAAGCCACTTATGTAGCTCCCGATATTTTAATTTTAGGAAAAGCATTGTCAGGTGGTGTCTATCCTGTTTCGGCTGTTTTAGCTAATGATGCCATTATGAATGTAATCAAACCGGGTCAGCACGGTTCTACTTTTGGTGGAAACCCTATTGCTGGAGCAGTTGCAATTGCGGCGCTTGAGGTAGTTGATCAAGAGGCGCTAATTCAAAATGCAAGACGTTTAGGTAAGATTTTTAGGGAAAAATTAGGCGAATTCGTAAAAACATCCAATATCGCGACATTGGTTCGTGGAAAAGGATTGTTGAATGCGATTGTAATCAACGATACAGAAGAAAGCGATACTGCTTGGAATATTTGCCTGAAATTAGCCGAGAACGGATTGTTAGCAAAACCAACTCATGGTAACATCATTCGTTTTGCTCCACCTTTAGTAATGAATGAAGAGCAATTGCTAGATTGTGTTTCGATTATCATTTCGACGTTGAAACAATTTGAGAAGTAAAAAGCAATTAAAAGATAAAATCCGTCACGATAATTATTGTGACGGATTTTTTTATGCACGATTCTTTCAATTATTTATTTTGAAACTGTCGTAACAATTCCTTTAATTGTTCTTCTTGTTCAACATCTTGTCCTGTAACTCTCATGTATATCCAATAGATAATACAAAGTACACTAATAACCATAGAAACGATACATATTACTTTCCATGTATTCATTGAGCCCATGGTATACACATCAGGATTTTCAACGAATAATTTTTCGTCTTTTATAGCTAAATATAGCCCAATACCTGAAAGGACAATTCCTAATCCACCACTGGTACAACAACATCCTATAAATGATAATAGGGCTAAAATCATGACTGCTTTTTCGTTTGGTAATTTTTGTTTTTCCATAAATTGTGATTGGTTAGGGTTTTTAAAAGTGTTTAAAATAGAAAGAAATTATCATTATAATTCCGTTTAGGATGGCCAAGTATTTTAGCGCCCTGTTGTAATTTCGTTTCTTATCAATAAAATGCAATCCGAGGGTGACAAAAAAAAGAAGTAAAGTATAAATCGCAGGATACATATGAAACGCCGCAGCAAAATCGCCTTTCAAAACCAAAAGAAATGCTCTTTGTGTGCCGCAACCCAAACATTCCACTCCGAAGAGTTTTTTGCTCATACACGGAATCATATATCCTTCCAAAGCCATTCTTTTCTTTTTACAATTGTACAAATAAATTTTTAAATTCCACTTAACTCGTTAAAGTTTTCTACTTTTGATTTTAAATTAATGATGATGAAAAAACTTTTAACTCCGATTACGATTCTTGCCATTTTAGCTGCGTTTTATATTCCGAAAAACGGAAAACTAAACTTAATTTTCACATCAATTGCAGTGGTGATTTTTATGTTTGGAATGATGAAATTAAGCGCCAAAACACCGAGTAAAAATCAAGACGATGACGATGCAACAATTTAATATTGGCGACAAGGTTTCGGTTTTGGATGAAGCCATTGATGGAGTAGTGGTTGGTGTCAAGAATACTGAAATTACTATTGAAACTGCCGATGGTTTTCCGATGACTTATTTTGTCAATGAATTAGTTAAAATTAACAACACCAGTGATTTAAATAATTTCAACAGAAGTGATGCTTTGCTTAAAAAAAACGATGACTTGCTACCTTCCCGCAAGCAGGCAGCACTTCAAAAAAAGTTTGAAAATGTAGAAAGAGGCGTTCCCGAATTTGATTTACACATTGAAAAGTTACTCAATAATTTTAAAGGAATGAGCAATTATGACATCTTAACTTTGCAAATGGAAACGGCAAAAAGACATGTCGATTTTGCCATCAGAAATCGCATTCCGAAAATTGTTTTTATTCACGGAGTTGGCGAAGGAATTTTAAAATCAGAATTGGATTTTATGTTGCATCGTTATGAACAAATTTCGTTTCAGGATGCCAATTATCAAAAATACGGTTTGGGTGCTACGGAGATTTATTTCAAGCAAAATTCGAAATAAAAGATATCGATTGTTCGATTTTTCGTATCGCTTTGCTCTTGGATTTGTAGCTGTGCTCAATTCGGGCAAAAGCCCTCGGGTCGAACAAACCAGTAATCCAACAATCGAATAATCGGCTTAACGACTAGTTCGTTACAAAACTGCCATACAAATAATCATCTCCCAAAGTAAAAGTACTATTGCCTTTTTTGAAAGTGACTTTCTTTAAATGTATAAAATGACGGTAAGTCGATGCTGTTTCTGTGGTGGTTACTACTTCAATAATACCACTTACATTAGAAATCCCATCAATAGCATTCCATTCTTCATTCAGAATGGGTGTTGCAGGAGTTGGAGTAACACAAAAGTAACTTGGACTTAAAGCACTAGTAAATAATTTATACGTTACTTTGTTGGTAGTGCTAACAATGCCTGATTGTGTTCCAACACTATTGGGGTATAAACTTGGTGCAATGTCTAACGTTAACGATTCACTTCCACTAAAGTTATAAATTTGATTGCTTGAGCTGCATTTTTGAACTAAATTCACATTAAATGCAAAAGGCAAATTCGTTGCATCCGTTTGATAATTTCCAAAAACAAACGTCTCATACACCTGAATACCATTGGGTTTGATAAAGGTGATGTCTTTAAAAACAATGTAATGGTTGTATTTTGTAATGGTGGTGGCGTTGGTAGTTGTATTTGTATTTAATACGGCTGTGGTAACGATTTCAATTCGGCCTGAATTTGCAGTCCATTCTTCAATAACATTTGGAGTCGTAGCAGGCAAAGTGGCACAAATGTTTCCCGATGTAACCGCGCCATTATACGAACGGTAAACGACTCTATTTGTTCCCGTTAAATTAATAATTCTGGGTGTACTTGGTAGGGTTGGTTCGTTGATAAATGCATTTGCAGAAGCTGGTACTTCTAAGGCAAGTATTTCAGTTCCGTTTAATTTGTAGATAATATCATTTAGGCTGCATTTAACTGCGGGAACTGTAGTAAAATCGATAGTTTGAACGCTTATGTCACCATCATCACATGCGTTTAAAAGTATAATCAAAGTCACGAATCCAATAATTCTTTTCATTTCATAAGTATTTGAAACAAAAATAGAAATTTTACGCATTAATCATCCAATTTATAGATTAATTAACTAAGTGTTTTATATTTGCACCATGAATAAAATTTATCTAGACAATGCTGCTACAACTGCAGTTCGACCAGAAGTAATCCAAGAAATGGTACGTGTTTTACAAGATAATTGTGGAAACCCATCTTCTTCTCATAGTTTTGGTAGAAGTGCAAAAAACGAATTGGAAACATCTAGAAAGTCGATTGCAAAACATTTAGGTTGTTCAGCTCAAGAGATCATTTTTACAGCCAACGCTACGGAAGCTTCTAATTGGATACTGCGAAATGCAGTAACCAATTTAAATGTAAAACGCATTATCACCAGTAAAATAGAGCATCACGCGACTTTATATACTGTAAAATATTTAGAGGCAGCGTTCGGTATAGCAGTCGATTTTGTAAACATTTTATCAAATGGGAATATCGATATTACCCATTTAGTCGAATTGCTTTCAAAAGAAGCAAAAACCTTGGTTTCGTTAATGCATGTCAATAATGAAATTGGAACGGTGTTAGATTTGGCAAAAGTGGGACGTATTTGTCGACAAAACAAGGCTTTATTCCATAGCGATACGGTGCAATCTATTGGAAAAACGGAATTTAATTTACATGAATTGGATGTCGATTTTATAGTTGCAAGTGCTCACAAATTCCACGGTCCTAAAGGAATCGGATTTGCGTATGTTAAAAAAGGAATTGTTTTGCAACCCATGTTGTATGGTGGAGATCAAGAAAAAGGACTTCGTGCCGGAACGGAAGCCATTCATCAAATAGTTGGAATGGCAAAAGCACTGGAACTATCCTATCAAAATTTGGATGCAGAACGAAACTACATTGCCGATTTAAAAAGTTATTGTATTTCGAAATTACAAAGTAATTTCCCCGATATTAAAATTAATGGAGCCGACACGTTTTACAATATCCTCAATGTTTTATTGCCTTTTTCAGAAGAAAAAACAGCGATGATTTTATTCCATTTGGATATGAAAGGCATAGCGGTTTCTCGCGGAAGTGCCTGTCAAAGCGGAAGTCCACGACCTTCACATGTGCTGGCTGAAATGTTACTTGATGAAGATTTAAAAAAACCAAGCTTACGAATTTCCTTCAGTCATTATAATACGAAAGAAGATATTGCTATTTTTGTTTCTGAATTGAAAGGACTTTAATTTTTTTCTGCTACCCAATTAATTGCATCTTGTAAATCTTCGTGTTTAAAACCTCTGAATTCTCCGGGAATTACAACACTAAAAATATCAGTAAAAACACGTATCGCATTCACATCGGAAACTATTGCGGCTCTCTTCCATTTTGTTAAATATTTGATTCTCAAAATAGTATCTTGCCACCAAGCTGCAATTGTAAAATTTTTAATCGAAGTATCTAAAACTAAAAGATAATTCAAAGAATCGGTTTTGTCGATTAGCTTTTGAACATTGGGCAAAACGGTTTCTTTAAAATCGGCTTCAGTTACATCACCACTAGCTTTAAATCCAACAATGTTGTTTGGTAAATCGTTAATTAAATGAATCATGATTTCTTTTCTTTACTATATTAAATAATCTAATAACAAAGTTGGGCTTTAATTGTGATATAAATGTTATCTTATAAATGAAGAAACTTGTAGGATTATGTGTTAAAAAAATCCGTCCCAATTGTTATCGGGACGGATTTTAAACTAAGTCTAAAAGAGTTACTTTTTGATAATATCTATAACTACAGTTCGGTTGTAAAAACGTTCTTCTGGATATCGGTTATTGAAAGGTGCTAACGCTTCGTCTTCACCATCGCCTACTACATTCAATTTGACATCTGTTCTTCCGTTTGCCGCCAAACTTTTTTCTAAAATACTTTTTACATCATTGGCTCTAGCCAACGACAGGTCTTTGTTGTAATTTGTTTCGCCAATTATATCCGTATGCCCGGTTATAACAACAGTTCCATTCATTGGGATTTTTGGAGCAACAATTTCTGTTAAATATTTATCATATAACGTAGTCGATTTTGATTCGTTGAATTCATAAATTACACTAAATCGTAGACTTTCCTGAATTTCAGGCGCAACATAAGGCGTTAAATGTATGGTGCTTTCCTTGGTAATCGTATTTCCTAATTTGGTGGTACCAGTTAAAGTTACTTTATAGTCACCTTCGGGTTGATTACCCATTATTGTTTTTCGAGGAATACTCACTTTTTCTTCAGTATAGGGTCCGTAATTCTGAGACTTCCCGTTTTTATCTTTCAACTGAACTGACCAAGTTGTAAAAACATCTTTCGCTCCACCTACATTAAAAACAACATCGGTACTGTTATTTTGGTCTTCGATAACAATCTCTACAGGTTTCAATGGCGCTTCTTTTCCACTTTGGAATTCCATTAATAAAACAGGTGAATTACTTTCGATAGTAACTCTACGATCACCCGCTCTTAATAAATCTAGTTCTAGTTTTCCGCCAGGTTGAACTGATGGATGCTCTGGTTTTACTCTTCCTTCAACAGCAATTCGATTTGCAGAAATATCAAAAGTGGTGACCAAGTAGGTTCTTATATTTTGAGCCATCATAAGACCATCGGCACTTCCATTATCAGATGAACCTACTAAGGTAATTGTAGAAGAAGGGTTTTTCACCATTCGATCTCCAAGGATATTCAATACATTATAATACACCAACATCTGACGTTCAGAACGACCTGACATGTTTTTTGGTGTAGTAAATTGTACTTGATCTTCTTTAAAATTGGCTACTTGACTTTTGTTTAATAGCACATAGCGATTTGGGATGTTGGTTGAACCTTCATCAAAGAATACATAATTCCGTATAGGAAAAACTTCTCTAACGGTTTTTACATATTTCACATCGACTGGTGGAACAACCGAAAATTGTACTTCACCATCAACAGGTTGATTTAATAAGTGTCCCATTCCAAATTTTAAAACAACTCCCGCTCGTAAAGTAGATACATTCCATGTTTCTGTATCACGAGGATTCTGACCAAAATAGGGGTGGAACGATGCAAATGGAGACAAAACAAATTGTGTTTTACTCGTTGTTGAATTCAGTGGAATATCATATCCCAATCCAATTTGCATTGAAATAATCGTTTTATTGACGTTGCTAAAATCGCCTTCTACATCTGCTGGTTTTACTTGATTCGGATAATTCCAATTAATTTGTTGATCGTAAACAAATGACTTGTTTTGATTGAAAGCAAATCGAGGTCCGGCGAACAAATAAAAACTCGATTTAAAAGGAGCAAAACGAACGCTAGGCTCTATAGTGATGTAACTTAGTTTTGTATCTAAATTGGCTTGGCAATTACAATCAGTTCTTACCTCATTAAAATGACCTCGACGGCTGTCATAACCGGCTTGGAAAATAAATCCCAAACGTGTATTTGGTCGGTAATATTCAATACTTGGAGCAATGAACAATCCAGCGCCGTATCCATTATGGAAAGTAGCAGGAGGCGTAAAATTGGTTGTAAGCATGTTCGTAGAACCACGATAGAAATTGAAATTACTTCCAGCAGCCACACCAAAATACCACGATGGTTTTGAGTAGGTTGCATTTTCCTGTGCCTGTAATGTCGATAAACATGTCAGTAAGAAAAAAGTAATTGCCAATAAAGTTTGTAAATAAAATCGGGTGATGCGCTCCGTTTGATGCGAATCGATAAGTAATGTATTATTTTTCATAAGTTTAAGAATTAAAATCCCGCCCAAAGACGGGATTGTTTTTTTATTAATTAGTTAGGAACGTTGATTGTTGTATTTACCATAGTTACCGATGCTACTAATGAAATAGCTCTTCCATTTAATACTGTTTGAGCTGCATTTCCTGCTGTTGAAAAAGTAACTCCAGCTGTTGCAATGATATTACCTACCATAACACCACCACCAGCAGCATTTATTGTAGCTGCACTTCCAACATACCAAAATACATTTTTAGGTATTCCTCCATTGATTAGATTAACGCTTTTTGCACCGGTCGGACCAGCAATACCTACTGTTAATCCTGATGCTGTTTGAAAAATCCATACTGCATTTGGATTACCTTGAGCATCGAGCGTTAAGTTTCCGGTTGTGATTTTAAAAGTACCACTGGCTGATTTATAGATACCTGGTGTTAATGTTAATCCGCCAAGTTCTCCAGCTCCTGGATCAGTTCCACCAGGCATATTGGCTGGCGAGATACTAAGGTAAAGTGCGTTGGCAGCTAATAAACCTTGACTTGCAATAGCAAATGAAGCCGCTGTTCCTGGCATTGGTGGAGCCGTAAAAATTCCGTTTGTAACATTTCCAACATTTAAAGGAGTTTCGGTATAGATTGCTGTTGCATCGTGGAAACCCGTTATTAATGTAGAAGCAGCGGTTGATCCAATACTTCCGTTAACAACCGTGTTTAATCCCTGATTCGTTACTCCGGCATTTCCACCAAAAGCACCAAATATTGATGCCGCTCCAATTACAGGACCGTTAAACGCGTTCAATGTGGTGAAAGTCCATACATAATTATTAGCAATTCCAACTCCAGCTGCATTTTGAGCTCCAGTTGTTATGATTGCGGTATAAGTAGTATTGGCTAAAAGATTTACTGTTGGCGTAAAAAATGCAGTATTTCCCACATAAGTAACAACTCCAGCAACATTATTAGTTCCTTGTTTTAGAGTAAAAGTCAAAGGATTTAAAATCGTAGTCGGATTCATCGCCATATCAAAAGTAGCCGAAACCACTTTGTTTAATAGCACTCCCGATTCCGTATTAAAAGGGCTTGTTGAAAGTACTCTTGGAGCCACTATGGTTCCTGTTGTGAAATTCCATGTATAATTATTAGCAAGGGATACTGCCGCTAAATTACCTGCTCCCGTTGTAACTGTTGCAGTGTAAATGGTATTTGCCGATAAATTTACATTTGGGGTAAAAAAGGCGGTGTTTCCCGAATAAGTTACAACTCCAGTAATAGGTGTTGTTCCTTGTCTTAAGGTAAAAGTCGTTGTGTTTAATGTTGCAGGATCCATTGGCATATTGAAGGTAGCCGAAACTACTTTATTCAAAACCACTGCTGTTTCATTAGTAAACGGACTCGTTGAAATTACTAACGGAAGTAAAGTAGCACCTGTACTAAACGTCCAAATATAATCGGTTTGTAAGTGATTGCCTCTAAGATCTTTTACTGCAGTCGTAACTCTTCCAATATAGGTGGTATTGGGAGTTAAATTAACACTAGGAGTGAAAGTCGCTGTGTTACCAGAATAAGAGATTACACCTCCAAGAGCAGATGTTCCAGAAATCGTAAGTGAGGTTTGATCGATTGTGGAAGCATTCATTTCCTCATTAAAAGTAACCGTGATTACTTGATTGAGAGGAACATTAGTAGCACCATTAAATGGTACAGTTGCAATTACTGTAGGACATAACGAAGGTGTTTCTTGGAAATCATCATTCGCGCATCCTGTAATAAAAGTAAGTATGGCTATCGCAATAATTACTAAGAGTTTGTTTTGTTTCATAGTTTTATTTTTATGAAACAAAGGTGCTGTTTAAGTGCGCATATAAAGTTATACAGAAATACTATTAAGTTGTAATATTCATAGTTTTTAGAATTCAATCCCTTTGTATAAAGAATGCTAAGTTTTAGTTTTTAGGGAGTATTGTATAGACTATCTCGAGTATTTCATCAACATTTTTTTTATTGGTGTTAATTCCAATACTATTAGTGTTGTAAGGTTTGTATTTGTTCAAATTAAAATCAGAAACTGAAAAAAGGCCAACAGTCGGCGTTTGTACCGAAGACGCTAAATGCATAATTCCACTATCGGCACCAATAAACAATTCGGTGTTAGCACTAAAAGAACCAATTTCACGAATGGATTTACTGTAAAATGAAGGTGCTCTAAATCCAATTTTAGAGATATTTTCAAAGGGTAAAATTTCGATAATGTTGTAGTTGGGATAGACTGCTTTTAGTTTGTCATAACATTCTTCCCACCACTTTTCAGAAAGGCATTTTTCGCCAGTAGCATAGGTAAACAAACCGATCGTTTTTTTGTTGTTGCCTACCAGTTGTTGAAGTATTTTTTTGCCTTCTTCTATTTCTAATGGACTTAATTTGAGATTTAAATTTGGAATGGGTTCGCTATTGCTATCCAATCCAAGTTGCGATAAATTATTCCGAAAACTGTATACTGGGTATTTTGCAATATGGTGATACTCGATATTTGTTTTTAAAACTTCCTCATCAAAATCACCAAAAAACTTAAATTTTGAATTGGAATATTGTGTTGATAATCGGCCCGAAGAGGAGTTTTTATCCACATTAATAACCAAATCGTAGCGCTTTCTTTTAATGGTTTTCAAACATTTGATGTACAGAAGCAATTGTTTAAGTGGCTTGTTGGGAAGTTGTAGTATCTGATCGACATTTCTGTAATTTTTGAAAACTATGGGAGCAACGCTTCCTTTTACGAGCAAATCAATTTTGCAATCGGGGAAAGTGGACACTACTTCTTGAATAAGCGGCGTAATTAATACTAAGTTTCCAAGCCGTTTATTCGGTCTGGAAATTAGAATAGTTTTAATAATAGGTTTATTCGTTGAATTGTAAGCGTAATTTAAATTAGAAGTCGCAATTTTTTTAGTCAGTTTTTGCGTTAAGATTCGTCTAATTTCGTTGATTGCTTTTGAAAAACTCATATCCTTTAGATTAAAACTTGACGGAAACTATTTTCGTTTCGCCATCGCGGATGTATGTTACTGGCAATTCGTCGCCCACATTTATTTTAGCCAAACATTCCATGTAGGTATAGACTTCCTTAATTGTGCAAGTTCCAATTTTTGTAATCACATCACCCGCTTTGATTCCGGCTGCATCTGCTGGTCTTCCTTCAGTAACGCCATCCACATGCAGACCATCGCCATGATCGGTATAATCGGGCATTATTCCAAGTGTGACTTTGTATTTTGGTCTCGTTTTTTGTGCGTTCATTTTGGTTTTCGTAAACTCGATTTTGTCTTCATTACTAAGTTCACTTATCAATCTGAAAGCATAATCGGTACAATTTTTCACACCGTAATAATTGATTTTATCTTCGTCATCGGATGGTTTATGATAATCGGAATGTGTTCCGGTAAAGAAAAATAATACGGGAATGTCTTTCAGATAAAAAGAAGTATGATCGGAAGGACCAACGCCACTTTCATCCAACGTAATATTGAAACCGGCCGGTTTGTTTTTCTCTGCCAATTTTGAAAATAACGGACTCGTTCCAACGCCACCAACCGTCATTTCTTTTTTGTCATTCAATCGTCCAATCATGTCGATGTTGAGCATCGCTATCACGTTTGGATATTTTGTTTTAACAATCTCGGCTAATTTTTTGGAACCAATTAAGCCATCTTCTTCTCCCGAAAATAAAGCAAAAACATAATTGGCCTTTTCAATGGTTTTGTTTTGGGAGAACATTCGCGCCAATTCTAAAACACCGGAAACTCCTGAAGCGTTGTCATCGGCACCATTGTGAATTTCCCCTTTCGAATTCGGTTTCGTCGAATTGTTGTGTTCGTTCAATCCCAAATGATCGTAATGCGCTCCAATAACAATGGTTTTCGACGCTTTGTTGTCGAGATA
>JANNCY010000238.1:0-7217 GCA_031387085.1 Flavobacteriales bacterium
GAATCCATTTTCTCAAGTTTGGATTCCCGCCTACGCGGGAAAGACGCAGTAGTAAATAGTAAATATGTTTTTTTACTTCCAGCTTCCAGCTCCCAACTTCCAACTCTTTCCGTTGTCAAAAACATTCTTAATAACTTCTCAAAAAACACTTTAAAAACGCTACTACATTTACTATATTAGCACACTCGAGGTCTTGCAAAAGACCGAACTGAACGCAGTTACATTCACTACCATTTAAAATGCAAGAACAAGATCAGTATACCGAAGACAATATCCGTTCGCTCGATTGGAAAGAACACATCCGAATGCGTCCCGGAATGTACATCGGGAAACTCGGTGACGGTTCTTCTCCCGACGACGGAATCTATATTCTCCTCAAGGAAACGATCGACAATTGCATCGACGAATTTGTCATGGGAGCCGGAAAAGTAATCGAAGTGACCATCAAAGACAAACTCGTAACGGTGCGCGATTATGGTCGTGGCATCCCATTAGGGAAAGTGGTCGACGTAGTTTCCAAAATGAATACCGGTGGTAAATACGATTCGAAAGCATTTAAAAAATCTGTAGGTTTGAACGGAGTCGGAACCAAAGCGGTAAATGCCTTATCCAATTATTTCCGTGTCGAATCGGTACGTGACAACCAGCAAAAAGCAGCCGAATTCTCTGAAGGAAATCTAACGCTCGAAGAAGACATTATCGAATCGACCAAACGAAAAGGAACCAAAGTCGCGTTCATAGCCGACGAAACCATTTTCAAAAATTACAAATACCGTAACGAGTACGTTATTAAAATGCTCAAGAATTATTGTTATCTCAACACGGGATTGACAATTTATTACAACGGTGAAAAATACTATTCCGATTTTGGTTTAAAAGATTTACTCGAAGAAACCATCGCCGAAGACGACATGGTGTATCCAATCATTCACTTGGCTGGCGAAGACATCGAAATCGCGTTAAC
Organism: Flavobacteriales bacterium; assembly: GCA_031387085.1. GTDB lineage: Bacteria > Bacteroidota > Bacteroidia > Flavobacteriales > Flavobacteriaceae > Flavobacterium. Next base: position 965 of record JANNCY010000238.1, read on the forward strand.
ACACAGCAAATCTCAATATTCAGAAGAATACCATTCGTTCGTCAACGGGCAAAATACCACACAAGGTGGAACGCATTTAAATGCCTTCCGGGAAGCTATTGTAAAAACCATCCGCGAATATTACAACAAAGGTTTTGAAGCCTCCGATATTCGTAAATCGATTGTTTCTGCCGTTTCGATAAAAGTGGAAGAACCCGTTTTCGAATCGCAAACCAAAACCAAATTGGGTTCGAATGATATCGGTCCGAAAGGGCCAACAGTCCGAACGTTCATTCACGATTTTATTACCACCAAACTCGACAACTTTTTACATAAGAATCCAGAAATCGCCGACCAGTTATTGCGCAAGATTTTACAAGCCGAACGCGAACGCAAGGAACTTTCCGGAATCCGGAAACTGGCAAAAGACCGAGCCAAAAAATCGAGTTTACACAATAAAAAACTACGCGATTGCCGCGTGCATTTAACCGATGCCAAAAATCCACGAAGCTTGGAAAGTACGCTTTTCATCACCGAGGGAGATTCTGCATCAGGTTCCATTACAAAATCACGTGATGTCAACACCCAAGCCGTTTTTAGTTTGCGTGGAAAACCGTTGAACTCGTACGGCATGTCGAAGAAAATTGTGTACGAAAACGAAGAATTCAACTTACTACAAGCCGCATTGGATATCGAAGAAAGCATCGAGGATTTGCGTTATAACAACATCGTAATCGCTACCGATGCCGACGTCGACGGAATGCACATTCGCTTGCTGTTGATTACGTTTTTCCTTCAGTTTTTTCCTGAAATGATTAAGGAAGGGCATTTGTATATTCTGCAAACGCCGTTGTTCCGCGTGCGGAATAAAAAAGAAACCATCTATTGTTATTCCGATGAGGAGCGAAGAGATGCCATCGAAAAACTAAAACCAAAACCAGAAATCACACGATTCAAAGGGTTGGGAGAAATTTCTCCAGATGAATTTAAAAATTTTATTGGTGAAAGCATCCGTCTTGATCCTGTCATGTTGGATAAAGCTACGTCTATCGAAACACTATTGGAATTCTATATGGGTAAAAACACACCCGATAGACAGCGGTTCATCATCAATAATTTGAAAGTGGAGTTGGATAAAGAATTGGTTGAAAAATAAAATAAAAAGATACTGAAGAGTCAGCATAAATGAAAGACGAAGAAGAAGATAACATTATCCCAAACGAAGACGAAATAAACGAAGAATCTAACGAATCCAACGAAGAAGGACTCGACGCAGGTTTTGAAGACCTCGTTTCCACTGGCGGAGATCATTTTTACGACCACGACGAAAATCCCGAAGACACGATTACCAAAGTAACCGGAATGTACAAAGACTGGTTTTTGGATTACGCTTCGTATGTGATTCTCGAGCGTGCGGTTCCTGCTATTGAAGACGGATTCAAACCGGTGCAACGTCGTATCATGCACTCGCTGAAAGAATTGGATGATGGTCGTTACAACAAAGTGGCGAATGTGGTCGGACATACGATGCAATACCATCCGCACGGTGATGCGAGTATTGGTGATGCGATGGTGCAAATCGGTCAGAAAGAATTGCTAATTGACTGTCAAGGAAACTGGGGTAATATCCTTACTGGAGATAGCGCCGCAGCTTCCCGTTATATTGAAGCACGTTTATCGAAATTTGCTTTAGAGGTTTTGTATTCACCAAAAATCACCGATTGGGGAATGTCGTACGATGGACGTCGTGCCGAACCCAACAATCTTCCGGTAAAATTTCCGTTGCTTTTGGCACAAGGAGCCGAAGGAATTGCGGTGGGATTATCCACGAAAGTGTTGCCTCACAATTTCAACGAATTGATAGACGCTTCTATTAAAATATTAAAAGGAAAACCGTTTACCATATATCCCGATTTTCAAACGGCAGGAATTGCAGATGTGTCGAATTACAACGATGGTTTGCGTGGCGGACGTGTTCGTGTTCGTGCGAAAATTTCGCAGTTGGACAAGCAAACGTTGGTGATTACGCAGATTCCGTTTTCAACCAATACGTCGACATTAATTGACAGTATTTTGAAAGCCAACGAAAAAGGGAAAATCAAAATCAAGAAAATAGAAGACAATACAGCGGCTGAGGTGGAAATTTTAATTCATCTTTTTCCTGGCGTTTCTCCCGATAAATCGATTGATGCGTTGTATGCGTTTACTGCCTGCGAAACATCTGTTGCTCCTTTAGGTTGTGTCATTGAAGACAACAAACCACTTTTTGTTGGTGTTTCCCACATGTTGAAAATCTCAACTGAAAGAACTGTCGATTTGCTAAAACAGGAATTGGAAATCCAATTGGAAGAACTGAAAAACAAATGGCATTTCTCGACTTTGGAGAAGATTTTCATCCGTGAAGAAATGTACATCGATTTCAAATTGTATTCTGATAGAGAGTCGTTGTACGAGTACATGTTCAAACGTTTTGAGCCTTTCAAAAAATCATTCGCCCGAGAAATTGAAGAAGACGATTTGCAGAAATTAACGCAGATTCCGATGATTCGAATTACGCGTTTCGATTCGGATAAAGCCGATGGTTTTATTGCCAATCTAGAAGACGAAATGAAAGAAGTACAGCATCATTTAGACAACCTAATCGATTTTGCGATTGACTATTTCGCCAAACTCAAAGAGAAATACGGAAAAGGCAGAGAGCGTCAAACCGAATTGAAAAGTTTCGAGAATATTGAAGCGACGAAAGTGGTGTTGCGAAACACCAAACTCTACGTCAACAAAGAAGAAGGTTTCTTTGGAACAGGTTTGAAAAAAGACGAATACGTTGCCGATTGCTCCGACATTGACGATGTGATTGTATTTCTCCGTGACGGAAAAATGATGATCGCCAAAGTCGATGATAAGAAGTTTGTAGGAAAAGATATTATTCATATTGCGGTTTTCGATAAAAATGACAAGCGTACCATTTACAACATGATGTACCGCGATGGGAAAAACGGTTCGACTTTTATTAAACGATTTAATGTTTCGGGTGTGACGCGTGATAAATTTTACGATTTAACACAAGAAAAACCAGGCTCGCAAGTCTTGTATTTTTCGGCCAATCCAAACGGTGAAGCTGAAGTAGTAACCATTTTATTGCGTCAGGTGGGAAATGTAAAAAAACTGAAATGGGATTTGGATTTTACCGATATTGCCATAAAAGGACGTGCTTCCCGTGGGAATACCGTAACGAAATATCCAATCAAAAAAATAGAGTTGAAGGAGAAAGGAATTTCGACTTTGCGTCCGAGGAAAGTCTGGTTTGACGATACAGTGCAGCGATTGAATGTCGATGGAAGAGGCGAGTTGTTAGGCGAATTCCGTCCGAATGACCGATTGTTAATCATCAATCAAAGTGGAAAATTAAAAACCATTATTCCAGAACTAACGACGCATTTCGATGAAGACATGATCGTGTTGGAAAAATGGCATCCGAAGAAACCGATTTCTACCATTTATTACGATGGCGAAAAAGACCGTTATTTCGTAAAACGCTTCTTAGTCGAAAACGAAAATAAAGAAGAAATCTTTATCACTGAACACGAGAAATCGCAATTGGAAATCGTGTCTACAGATTGGCGTCCGGTTGCTGAAGTGATTTATGCGAAAGTGAAAGGCGTTCAGAAAGAGAATCAAACCATCGATTTGGAACAGTTTATTGCCGTAAAAGGGATTAAAGCATTAGGCAATCAATTAACTACAGATAAATTAAAACAAGTCAATTTGTTGGAAGCACTTCCTTATGAAGAACCAGAAGCACTCCAACCCGAAGAAATAGAAGTTGCTGATGAGGATATTGTTTCTGACGACATTCAAACGGAATTAGGTGAAGACGGACAGATAACGTTGAGTTTAGAATAATTTTATGACAATTCTAACACGTGTCATTCTTTAATTCCATAATTTTGTGGTCATGATTAAAAGCTTTTACCTCATTACTTTATTGTTAACGCTTGGATTTTATATAGTTCCAAGTGGCGGTTATGCTTGTAGTAAAAATTCAGTGAGCACTGAAAAATCCTGTTGTAGCACTGAAAAACCCAGTAAGTCATGTGATAAAGAATGTTGCAAAAACAAACAATCTAAAGATAATCACGATGGTTGTGGTGGCAAATGTGGACATTCCAATTGCACCATTACTGCAGTAAGTTTGAGTTTTATTCTTGCTAATGAAATAATGTTTAATCAAATTAATTTTGATTTTTCTGTTGAAAAACAAAAAATTTTTACCCCAGAAACCATCATTTCTACTGGTTTCTTTTCCCTTTGGATTATTCCAAAAATAAGCTAGATTTCAATTTTTGACAGCCATAGTTGTGGCCAATTGAAAGTGATTTACTTTCAAAACTTCGTATTTACAAAAATTTAAAAATTTATTATAATGAAATCAATATCAAAAATAGTGGTAGCAGTTGTTTTGCTACTATCAGTTGGAGTATCAAATGCAAAAAACAAAAATGTTACAACAACTCAAGAAAACAATCCACTTCAATCTGTTTTTAATGCTTATTTTGAAGTCAAAGATGCCTTAGTTAAAACAGATAGTAATATTGCCTCGGTAAAAGCAACAGCATTACTTACAGCTATCAACGATGTTAAAATGGATAAACTAGATAAGGACGCACATACCGTTTGGATGAAAGTGGTAAGTAGCTTAAAGGAAGATGCCGAACATATTGCCGCTACTAAAGACGTCAAACAGCAAAGAGAAAATTTTATTACTCTTTCTAAGAATATTTATGATGTAATAAAAGTTTCCAAACTAGCAGCGCCAACGTATTATCAGTTTTGTCCGATGGCAAATGGTGGTAAAGGCGCCAATTGGTTGAGTAAAGAAAGTGCTGTTAAGAATCCGTATTTCGGCAATAGGATGTTGACTTGTGGGAAAATAGTAGAAACTATAAAATAATACCTAGGAATAATGAAACTCTATTTTATTTATATATAACTTTAAATATAACAATGGGTTGTACACTTACAACGCAGAAATGAATCTGCAAATTTAAAATCCAATTAAAATGAAAAAAATAGTCTTTTCAGCTATGATAGTGGCATTTGTTTCGGTTTCTTGTAATCAAAAAGCCAAAGAAGAAACTACAGTAACTACCGTAGAAACAGAATCGCACACAATGGGCGATACCACAATGATGGATAACGATACTACCATGATGGATCATTCTAAGATGGATCATTCTAAAATGTATGCTTGTCCAATGCACCCAGAAGTGCAAGGAAAAATGAACGATAAATGTTCGAAATGCGGGATGAAGATGACAGAGCCTGTTCCTGAAAAAAATAAATAAAGCAAAATATATTTTTGTTAGCATAAACTAAATTAACCTTGTTACAATTGTAGCAGGGTTGATTTACATTATTTGATTTTTGCTCTTGTAAGAAAATAACTGGTTTTAGCCAAGCTTGTAAATATTGCAAATCAAACCCAAAATTTTGCAACACCAATTCATCGCGATACAGGAATTTTGTATTCAAATAATAACACTATGATACATACTTATACCATTACCGGAATGACTTGCGACGGTTGTCGTTCCAAAGTCGAAAAGACTTTAAATGCTATCGAAGGAATTGAAGCAAAAGTTGTATTGAATCCACCAACTGCTACCATAACTATGGAGCAACACATTCCAACCGAACAAATGCAGCAAGCTTTGTCAGCCGCTGGTAAATATACCATTGCAATGAGTAATGGTAAAACTCATGAACGTGCTATACTAAAAGAGTCCGAAACAAAATCAAGTAGTTCGACACATTCTCACGACCATAAAAAAGAAACAACAATGCCAAGTAATGCAAAAGGCAACTATTATTGCCCAATGCATTGCGAAGGTGATAAAGTCTATGACAAACCAGGAGATTGTCCGGTTTGTGGAATGGATTTAGTAAAAGCGCCAGAGTTGGCAGCTAGCAAATCACTATACACATGTCCGATGCATCCCGAAGTGATTCAAGAAGGTCCAGGATCTTGTCCGATTTGCGGAATGGATTTAGTACTAATGGAACCAAGCGATAGCGAAGAGCAAAAGGCCTACAAGGATTTGGTTATGAAAATGAAAATTTCAGTAGTATTTACACTTCCCATTTTTGCTATCGCGATGATAGAAATGATGCACAACAATCCGTTACTCCAAATTATGGAGGCGAAAAAATGGAATTGGGTGCAACTAGTATTATCGCTTCCAGTAGTTTTTTATACGTGTTGGATGTTCTTTGT
>JANNCY010000010.1:0-14433 GCA_031387085.1 Flavobacteriales bacterium
AGCTGGACAAATAGCTACATTCTTCAACGTTAAATCGGAAATCTGTTGGAATTTTTTTCTATCGGTATGCGGGAACTCGCGACACGCCTTTGGTCGTACCTCGTAAATCATACAGTAATTCTCAGCATCCAAAAACGTACACGGAACGCTTTTTAAAACATAATCGTCCTCATCATCAATCTGCAAATAAGTGTCAATAAATTGCTGTGGTTTTTGTTTCAAATGTTTGGCGATGCGTTCGATATCGGCAGCCGTAAAAAGCGGACCCGTAGTTTTGCAGCAATTGGCACAATTTAAACAATTGGTTTTTTTGAACTCGGCTTCGTGTAAATCCTGCATCACATAATCCAAATTCTTGGGTGTTTTCTTTTTGAGCTTATCGAAATACTTTTTATTTTCGATATGCGTATCTTTGGCTAGTTTTTGAATTTCGTTTAGAGAAGGTTTGATCATCAGGAATTGTTTCTAATGCAAATTTAGTAATTTTGTTAATCGATTGTTCGATTGTTCGATTGTTCGATTGTTCGAAATATCGAAAGCGTAGCGTATCTAATAATCTAAAAGCGAAGCGTGTCAAAAATATGAAAGATCTTTTCGGGAAAGCCATACTCGATTTTCAAACCAATTCGTCTCCCGAAGACCTCATCACCGAAACCAATATTTCCGAAGCCGATGAAATGTCGGTTGCCTATCTTTTTCGAAGTTATAACGAAATGCCAAAACTCGAACAAAAAGCGTTACAATTGTCAAAAGGAAAAGTGCTTGATGTAGGTTGCGGCGCCGGAAGTCACAGTCTGTATTTACAGGAAAAAGGTCTGGACATTACTGCTATTGATATTTCTGAAAATGCTATAACGGCCTGTCACTTACGTGGATTGAAAACTGCCAAAGTACAAAATGTTTTAGATTTAAATTCAAAAGATTCTGATAGGCATCAGAATAAATTCGACACGATTCTGTTATTGATGAACGGAACCGGAATATTTGGTGTCTTATCCGAGACCTCGAAATACCTTCAGAAATTAAAATCGTTATTAACGCCAAGCGGACAAATTCTCATCGACAGCTCCGATATTATTTACATGTTTGACGAAGAAGAAGATGGTTCAAAATGGGTTCCGTCGGAAGGGTATTACGGCGAATTAACGTTCAATATTTCTTATAAAAACGAAACAGAAGCGCCATTTCCGTGGTTGTATCTCGATTATAATACCCTGCAAAATGCCGCACACGCTAATGGTTTGGAATGCGAATTGGTTTTGGTAGGCGAACATTTTGATTATTTATCGAAGTTATCGCTGAAAACTTAATCGCTGTTAACTACCAACGGAATGGATTTCGTATCGTTGTCGGCTTTGAATAGCAAATAATAAACCCCCGAATTTAAATGAGAAACATTCATAGAAATCGTTCCGTTTTGAGTAGCTTCACTTTCCAAATTAATAGTTTGCACGATTTTACCTTCGAGGTTTACAATTGTTGCGGTTACTTGTTTGGCTTCCTTCAATTCAAATTTAAGAGTTGCTTCAGCAACAATCGGATTAGGAAATACACTAATGCTTTTTAACCAACTTTCTTGCGAATCAACATCTAATACTAAATTTACAAAGGTCACAGTGTTGTTTCCTGCATTTGGAATTCCCAATACATTATCCGTAACATTTACAAAAATATCAGCCGGATTGCTCAATCCTGTTGCAATTGAAGTGGGTGCATTGGCAAAAGCGCTATCATAACGCATCACAATTTGCGAGCCCCAAGTCGAAATATAGTAATTCCCTGACGCATCTCTAGATATTCCGTCGATATTGCTTAACGATGTAGCAAGTACCGTTGTAACCGCATTTGTAGTAAGATTGATTGCTTTTATAGGCGCATTGGATCCCCAATTGACAAACACGCAACGGTTATTAGCTGAGTCAAAAATAATTCCGTTTGGCGACTGCACTAATCCGTTCGCAATCTCCGAAAAAGTAACGGAAGCAATATTAATTTTAAATATTTTCTTTGCACTAAAATCCGTTGCATATAAATTTCCCGAATTGTCGTGAGTTAATCCGTTTAAAAAAGTAGCACCTACATTTAAGTTAAAGACATTAGCTCCTGTCGTCAAAGAATATCCTTTTACAGACGCACCGCTGCAACAGTATAAAACATCTCCAACAATTTCAATTCCGTAAGGTCCCGAAACCAAACCCGATGCAAAAACCGACAGAACTCCCGAACTATTTCGCGCCAAAACTTCATGAGAAGTGGTATTGGCAATAAGCCATCTTGAATTGGCAGTATCGTATTCGACACTTTCTGGACCGCTATAAGTTTGTGAAAATAAAATTCCGGAAGTCAATAATAGAAATAAGCTAGTAATTTTTTGCATGAGTGATTTTTTTGTAAATATATAAAAATCAACGAACAAAAAAATTACATATTCAAATCGTTACACTTGAAGTAAATCGGTGGTTTTAATAATATTCTCTAAAGCTCGGTACAATACATCCAAATCCTCCTGAGAGTTGTAAGCATTTATCGAGTAACGAATGTATACTGAATCATTTAATGGCATCACCGGAATCTGGATTTTGTATTTGCTATACAGTAATTCCTTCAACTCTATTGGTTTTTTGGTTCGGATGGGAATGCTCGCCATTTGTCCTAGGAATTCAGTAGTAATCGGACAAATAGGTTGTGTCCCAACCAAATCGCAAAAGCGTTGGTAATTCTCCAAAACAATTTGTTTGCACACTGCGGACTTTGCTGCCCAATTGTTTTGCTCGAGAAAATCGATGGCAGCTGGTGTACATAAAAACATGGAAATATCTCTCGTTCCTTGTGTTTCATGGTAATCTAAAAACCGACTTTCACCTGGAGCTACACTTTCGTAACCCCAACTTACAACTAAAGGATCTAAGGTTTCTTGTAATTCTTTTTTTACATATAAAAACGAACTCCCTTTTGGTGTCAACATCCATTTGTGTGTGGTTCCAGTGTAATAATCGGAATTCAGTTCGGAAATATTCAAATCGATATGTCCAGGAACATGGGCTCCATCAACAATCGTAATCAATCCCAATTGTTTGGCTTTGTCGCAGATTTCCTTTACGGGAAAAATCAATGCCGTAGAACTCGACATCTGATTTAAGAAAATGACTTTTGTGTTTGCCGTATACCCTTTCCAGAACTCCTCGATGATTTGTTCTTTGGAAACAACTGGTAACGAAATTTCTTGCCGTATGTATTTGGCTCCCGATTTTTTGCAGTAGAAATGCCATGTTCTGTCCATTGCACCATATTCGTGATTGGTCGTTAGGATTTCATCACCGGGTTGCAAATTAACACTTCGCATGATGGTATTAATAGCAGTAGTCGGATTGGGAGTGAAAAAGAAATCCGACGCATCGCAACCGATATATTTTGCCAAACGATTTTTGGCCATCTTTAAATACTGTGGCGCTTTTTTGATGATAAAATCAACGGGCTCGGTTTCGAGTTCCAATTGGAAATTTTGGTAGGCTTCGAAAATGGGTTTCGGACAAGCGCCAAACGAACCGTGGTTTAAAAAGGTGATTTCGTTAGTAAGGAGAAATTGCGATTTCATTTTTTTTTGTAAAAATAAAAAATATCATTCAATTGCAAACTTTTACTTTTTGTCTTGATACAAAAAGTAACAAAAAAATCAAGGCTATGCATCTTCGGCGGTCAATTTCAATTTCAAATCCTAAAAGAAAAGAACTGCCCACACGCCTCCCGGCTCCTTTGCTAAAACAGTTCACTGAACTGTTTCTTAACGCTCGGCCCTGCACAGACAGCTTTTCTTTTTACGGATTTTTCCATTGATTGACACTCGCCTCCAGATGCTATGGCCGAGGTCTCCAATAGAAAAATTTTCTGTATACTACTATACCCCCTTGGCATCGTATTCTTTACGTAAAAAAATCACGAAGAGATTTTAGTTCTGGGAGAAGGGAGTGACCCTGGAGTCGAGGAGGAAGGACGAGCGGCTTGGGTCGCGATACAAAAATCGCTTTGTTGATTTTTAAGTAAAGAATATGGAGCCTTGATTTTTTGCTTTTTTTGTATCAAGACAAAAGAAGAGAAATCATGATAGTCTTTTAATCTTATGTGAATTGAATTATTTATTCTCCTTTATAACCAGCAATCTTAATCGGCAATGTATAAATACATCTCACTGGTTTTCCGTTTTGTTGAGCTGGTGTCCACTTTGGAGATGCTTTCAAAACCCGAATTGCCTCATCAGCTGTGCCAAAACCAATATCCTTTATAATTTTAATGTCGGTTAAAGAACCATCTTTTTCTACAACAAATGAAACTATCATTCTTCCTCCTTTAAAACTTGTCATTTCAGGCTGCCCGAAACTAGAAGCGACATAAGCATAAAACTTGGTGAGCCCACCTGCAAATAACGGTTTTCTTTCTACGGTAGCTTCATCAATAATATCAGATTGATTAGTCTTACTTTCGCTTTTTGAATTCACTTGATTATTTTTTGCAATGGTACTTTCATCAGTTGCATTTTGTTTAGCATTAAAAACCATCGGATATTTAATTTCAATACTAAATGGTTTTCCACCTCGTTTTGCTGGTTCCCATTTTGGGCATTTCTTCAAAACTCTTATAAATTCGGCAGCCGATTCGATATCAAAAAACTGTATGATTTTAATATTTTTGACATTTCCATCTACATCAATAGTAAAAGCACCTACCATTTTCCCTGGCTTTGTTACTTTAGAATAATCAAATTCTTTATTTAAAAAATTACTGAAATTATCTATTCCTCCACCTTGAAACTTGGCTTCAATACGATCACCGCTTAGATATACTTCATCTTCACCGCCAATTTGAGCGAAACCAGAAAATGTTAAAATTGAAGCTAATAAAAGAAATAGGATTGGTTTCATAAAAATAGGTTTAAGGAATATTCAAATATTTATGTGTCTGCAACGATACACGCCACTTTGGGTTGTTCATTACATAATCGACAATAAGTGGCGTCATTTCTTCTTTTTTGCTCCATTCGGGTTGCAAGAATAAAATGGCATTAGGATTTACTTTTGCCGCTTGTTCTTCGGCAAAAATAAAATCATGTTTGTTATAAATGATGACTTTGAGTTCATTGGCAATTTCATAAGCTCCCGCAACTGGCAACTTATTTTTCTTTGGAGAAAGACAAAACCAATCCCAGCGTCCGGTTACCGGATAAGCACCCGACGTTTCAATATGAACTTTAAGGTTTTCTGCTTTTAACTTTTGTGTCAACGGTTCCATGTCCCATGTTAAGGGTTCACCACCTGTTACTACAACCGTATCGGCGTATTTTTTTGCATTGGCGACAATAAGATCTGTACTTGTTGGTGGATGCAATTCGGCATTCCAACTTTCCTTCACATCACACCAGTGACAACCTACATCGCAACCGCCAATTCGAATGAAATAAGCAGCTGTTCCGGTGTGGAATCCTTCGCCTTGAATGGTGTAGAATTCCTCCATAAGCGGAAGCATTTCGCCTTTATCGACTGCGAGTTGTGTTTGTTTTGTTAGCATTTTATAACCTCACCCCCAGCCCCTCTCCAAAGGAGAGGGGAGCTTGGGATATTTTTTAAAATTATTCTATTTCTCTCTAATATAAATATCAATTGGCACTCCAGAGAAGTCCCAGTTTTCACGGATTTTGTTTTCAAGGAAACGCTTGTACGATTCTTTCACGTATTGCGGCAAGTTGGCAAAAAACACAAACTGAGGAGTTGGTGTTGGCAACTGCATGCAATATTTAATTTTTACATATTTCCCTTTTAACGCTGGTGGCGGATGATTCTCGATTAATTTCAACATGAAGTCGTTGAATTTAGAAGTCGAAATACGTTGCTTTCTACTTTCGAAAACCTGAACAGAAGCTTCCAATGCTTTAAGTAAACGTTGTTTTGTTAAGGCAGAAACAAACAAAATCGGCACATCTGTAAACGGTTCCAACTGCTCACGGATTTTTACTTCGTAATCGCGTGTTGACATAGTATCTTTTTCGACTAAATCCCATTTGTTGACTAATATCACAACGCCTTTTCGGTTCTTTTCTGCCAACCAAAAAATACTTTGATCCTGACCTTCAAATCCACGTGTGGCGTCGATGATTAAAATACAAACATCAGCGTGTTCAATGGCACGTACCGAACGCATTACCGAATAGAATTCTAAATCTTCTTTTACTTTGGCTTTACGACGGATTCCAGCGGTATCCATTAAGTTGAATTCGAAACCGAAACGGTCAAATTTTGTATCTATCGAATCACGAGTCGTTCCTGCAATATCAGTTACCATAAATCGATCTTCTCCAATTAAGGCATTGATGAAACTCGATTTTCCTGCATTGGGACGACCAACGACAGCAAAACGAGGTAATTCAATTTCTTCTTGAACAGGTTGTGGTTTTTCGGGAAAAGCTTCGATTAAGGCATCGAGTAATTCTCCTGTTCCACTTCCGGATATACTGGCAAACGTATAATAATCTCCTAATCCTAAATTGTAAAATTCGAGTGCGTCTTTTTCACGCATGGCATTGTCGACTTTATTGACGGCGAGTAAAACCGGTTTGGTCACTTTTCGCAACAATCGGGCAACGGTGTCGTCCATCGGCGTTATGCCTTCTTCGACATCGACAACAAAAATAATCACATCGGCTTCATCAATGGCGAGCTCGACCTGCTTGCGGATTTCTCCTTCAAAAACGTCGTCTGATCCTTTGATGTATCCACCAGTATCAATAACCGAAAACTCTCTTCCGTTCCATTCGCTTTTTCCATAATTACGGTCGCGGGTCACTCCCGAAACGGCATCTACGATAGCTTCTCTTCGTTTAATCAATCTGTTAAACAGCGTTGATTTCCCTACATTGGGTCTCCCTACAATGGCTACTATGTTGTTCATGCGTTTTTAATTTTTTGCAAAGGTAAGTTAATTTTTTGGATACGCTGCGCTGTTAGAATCGCTACGCTATTAGACTTGCTGCGCTCTTGGATATGTTTCGCTGCGCTGCACTCTTAGAATAGCTGTGTTATCGGACTTATTGAATGTTAGAATAATCGAAGAGCGAAAGCGATACGAACAATCGAATAATCGATACCTAAATCTAACAATCTAAGCGAGTCTAAGAAGTCTAAAATCACTTCTGATTATAACCAAATCGTCTCAACTGAAATTGATTGCTTCGCCAGTCTTTATTGACTTTTACAAACAATTCAATATGGATTTGCTTTCCGAAGAATTTCTCTAAATCTTCCCGTGCCTGCATTCCGACTCTTTTCAATGCGCTTCCTTTGTGACCGATGATGATGCCTTTTTGAGTATCGCGTTCGACCATAATTACCGAGCGGATGCGAATGATTTTTTCATCTTCGAGGAATTCTTCGGTTTCGATTTCAACGGCATACGGAATTTCCTTATCATAATTGATTAGGATTTTTTCACGGATGGTTTCGTTGACAAAGAAACGCTCGGGTTTGTCGGTCAGCGTATCTTTTGGATAGAACGGTGGCGACACGGGAAGCAATTCGATGATGCGGGCAAAAACTTCTTTTACATTAAAGTTCTGCAAAGCGGATATTGGGAATATTTCGGCGTTCGGTACTTTTTCTGCCCAAAACGCTACTTGCTCTTCCAATTGTTCTTGGTTAGAGGTATCGATTTTATTTAAAAGTAATAAAACCGGGATTTTAGCATGGATGATTTTATTAAAGAACGCTTCGTCTTTGAGTTCTTTTTCACCAATCTCCACCATATATAGTAAAACGTCGGCGTCTTCAAAAGCCGATTTTACAAAATCCATCATCGAACTTTGTAATTCGTAGGCTGGTTTTATGATTCCGGGTGTGTCGGATAGAATAACTTGAAAGTCGTCTCCGTTTACGATTCCGAGAATACGGTGGCGTGTGGTTTGTGCTTTTGAGGTGATAATTGACAAACGTTCACCAACAAACGCGTTCATTAAGGTTGATTTCCCAACGTTTGGGTTTCCGATGATGTTTACGAATCCTGCTTTGTGTGTTAACTCCATGCTTAAATAGGAAACAGTATTAAATTAAAAAAAGCCACCCAAAAAATGGATGGCTTTGAGTTTAGTAGCGGGAACAGGACTCGAACCTGTGACCTTCGGGTTATGAGCCCGACGAGCTGCCTACTGCTCTATCCCGCGCTGTTTCGGGTGCAAATATACAACGAATATGTTACAAGTCAAGAAAAAATTTAAAAAATAAATGGTTTGGGATTTAATTAACAACTATGTCGAAGATTATAATTGACTTCCTCCTGTTAAAATCTTTCTAACGAATTCTTATTTAATTGATTAGTTGTTGTACCTTTGCCGCTTTTAAAAACAAATCCACTACGGATTTTACCTCTTAGTTATGAATACAAAAAAAATCATTGAATACAGAACATTATTGGGTGTTACCAAGACAGCAACCTTAAAGGAGCTAAAAACTATTTACAGAAATTGTATGAAGGATATGCATCCTGATGCAATACAGGATGATGCAGAGCGATTAGCAGCTGAGGAAAAAAGCAAGGAAGTTATTTCAGCTTATCACTTTTTGGTAAGTATTGCTCCTGAGACTTTGGAAAAAGATTTAGCCGAGTACACCAGAATTACAACAGCCACCAATATTGCTGATTTTTATTATGAAAAAGGCGTTTTGTATGTTACTTTCCTTGACGGAAGTGCATTTGAATACTTTGGTGTGTTGCGACCAATATACATTAAAATGGTGAATGCAGAATCACCAAGTCGTTTTGCGTGAAGACACATTTACAATCAATATATTTACAGAAGTTCGAGTAAGTTGGTAGCTGCTGAATAGACTGACTTAGACTTCATAGAAAGTTAGACTACTTAGACTTTTTGAAAGTTAAATTTATCATATATATAAAAGCACATCGGTTGATGTGCTTTTTTATTAATCTAAGAAGTCTAAGTCAGTCTAAGAAGTCTAACTTTCTTGAATCTGTATTACAAATTCACAATAACAAATTCGGAACGTCTGTTCGCTTGATGCTCTTCTTCAGAACAGTTGGATTGATTGGTTGGTTCACAAGGACAATTGTTTATCAATTGTGATTCACCATAACCTTTGGCTGATAGACGCGATTTTTTGATTCCGTTTTTAATCAACCAAGCCATTGTTGCTTTAGCTCTTCTGTCGGATAATTCTAAATTATATTTGGCAGTTTGTCTGCAATCGGTATGCGAACGAATGTCGATTATCATACTTGGATTTTGTTCTAATACTACTAATATTTTAGACAATTCTAACTCAGCATCCTTACGAATATACGATTTATCTAAATCGAAATAAATGATATTGAGTTTTAATTTTTGACCTATATCATCACCTAATTTGACTTGCTTGATTGGTTTTTCAATAGCAATAGGAACGACTGTTTTACCTGTTTCTTTGCCTGTAATAACAGGTGTTTCTACCGTAGAGTATTCTGCTTTTTCAGTTCTTATATAGAATTTGGTTTCGCAATCTACTTTGCCGAAATCAAATTTACCTTCGGCATCAGTAGTACTTTCTTTTAAGAATTTAAAGTTCGCATCCATTAAAGTCACTTTGGCATTGGCAACTATGAGTCCGGTATCTTTATCGGTTACCACACCCGCTAGAAATTGTTCACACCACAATTTTTTAATTTCTTTAATCTTGTAGATGTCATCGTTTCCTTGTCCGCCATCTCTATTAGAAGACAAGTATCCCAAGCTTGTTTCATTATTGATAATAAAACAAAAATCATCTTTAGGAGTATTTACTGGTTCTCCAACATTCATCACTTCTTTATAGGTTCCGTTTTCTTCTACTTTGGATGCAAAAACATCTAAACCACCCAGACCTGGATGACCGTCTGAGGCGAAGTACAATTCGTTATCTGACGCAACAAAAGGGAAGGTTTCCCTACCTTCGGTATTGATTACATTTCCTAAATTTTCTGGCGCTCCAAAACTTCCATCGCTATTTATGGATACTTTAAAAATATCTGATTGCCCTAAAGAGCCTGGCATATCAGAAGCAAAAAACAGGGTTTTCTCATCTTTGCTCAAAGCAGGATGTGCTGTACTGTAATTATCACTATTGAAGGGCAATGCGGTTATGTTTGTCCATTTTTCACCATCTAAAGTGGCGCGGTATACTTTTAAAAGTGTTGTTTTACCTAAGTCTTTTCCTGTTTTACCATCCAAGAAGTTATTTCTAGTGAAGTAAACGGTTTTGCCATCCTTAGTGAATACTGGTGTAGCTTCGTGGTATTTAGAGTTGAGTTTATTTCCAAACTTTTCGGCATTGGTCAAAGCGCCTTGATCTCCCATATCTGCAGCAAATAAATCGGTAAACCCTTCATTAGTCCAAGCGTGTTTTCTTGTAGTATCTTTAGCTGAAGTAAAAATCACTTTTTTTCCGAAAAAAGCACTTCCATAATCTGACATTTTAGTATTAATACCTACATTTTCAATGGTATATCTTCCAGAATTTTTCTTGATTACTGCTAGATAATCTTTTTGAGCTTCTGCCAATTTTCCTCTAAGGTCGTTTCCATTTTTCTGGCTAAACTTTACCATCATAGCATCGGCTTTGGTGTAGTCTTTTACAGCTTTTAACGATTGCGCGTAACGGTAATAATATTCGGGTTCTACATCCTGAGTAAGCTCAAACAATTCGCCATACCATTTTGCCGCCTTCTCTAAATTGGCATTAAAATAATAGGCATTACCTAATTTTTTTAACATATCTGGAGATTTATATCCTTTTTCAGCTACGCTTTCAAAGGTTTTAATAGCATCAATATAAGCCAATTTATCATACTTTTTATCGGCTCTAGCTACTTTTCTTTTTTGAGAATAGCAATTCATCGAAACAATGCATGCTATTATAATTATAATTTTATTTTTCATAATCGTACTTTTTAGAAGAATCTAGGCGAAGTTACTCGCTCTTGTTTTTTGAATAATTCAAATCGTAAAAATATTTCATGAGAACCCGAGTTGTAATGTCTTAACTTGGTCGTTTCTAAGTCATATCCATATCCAATATACAAACCTTCGGTTATCTGAAATCCTGCCATAAAACTCATGGCTGCATCCCATCTCCATGCTACACCCAAGGTAAGCTTATCGTAGATTAAAAAGTTTCCAGAAACATCCAATTGTAGTGGAGCTCCTTCAATGATTTTTGATAAAAATGCGGGTTTGAATTTTAAACTTGGAGATAAATCAAATACATATCCTCCTATTACATAATAATTCTTACGCTCTTTGTTAACCTTAATGGAATTGTCATCGTAACGGTTGGTATCAAAAAAGTTGGGAACCGATACTCCAAAATATAACTTATCAGAGTGTAAGTAAACTCCAGCTCCAAAATTAGGAGTAATATTATTTCGTAAGTTTTGCAATGATGGATCGTTTGAATCTTCGGGATTTAATTTGGTTTTATCCAATTCAAATATATTGGCAGACCCTTTAACACCAAATGATAACTTATAGTTTTCTGATGTTTGAATTGTATAAGACAAATCGACAGAGGCAAGATACTCATCTGTAGGTCCAATTCGGTCATTTACAAAAGAGACTCCTACTCCTAAATTCGTATTGTTAACTGGAAAGTTAACCGAAGCAGAGTTGGTTACCGGAGCACCGTCTAATCCTACCCATTGCGTTCTATGCAATCCAAAAATACTCAAAGCACCTCGTGAACCAGCATAAGCAGGATTCACATTGATTGTGTTATACATGTAATGAGTGTATTGTGCATCTTGCTGAGCAGAACTCACAAATCCCGTTAACATCAAAGCGAATATTAAAATTTTTGTTCTCATTTATTTTAGTTTTAATTCCTATACTATTTCTATTCGGAAGTTGTATTAATTTTTAATATATAAGTAACCTGCTTTTTCTAAATTCTCACCACTTGCCTTAGTGTATCTAAGAACGTAGAAGTAAGTTCCGTCAGGTAGATTTGAATTCTGATTAATCGTTACCCTACCTTCTGACACTCCTCTAAACACTCTACTAGTATTGTCATAAGCTTTGGTTTCATAAACTAAAACACCCCAACGATTATAAATTTCAACCGTATTATTTGAATAACATTCGATACCTCTTATGTATAAAGTATCATTCATCCCTTGCGTCTGATTTGGGGATAAGTAATTAAAGACTTCAATAACACATCCGCTGATATCTATGACAGTAGGATTGTCGTTGATGTTAGTTGAATTGTCAGATAAATCTTGAACTATCTGTCCTAAAGGAGTAGATGCCGACACAAGTGCCTGATTGGTAACGCTTCCATTTATTAAATCCTGTAAAGTAAGCGTATAACTACCAACAAATGTTGTAGTGTCTACTTGACCAGGTGCTAATGTTATTGGACCACCTGAAATTAATACTCCAGGTAATGGATCTGAAATGTTAACATTAGTCAATGTAACATTTCCTGTATTTGTAACTGTAAAGTTATAGGTAATTGTTTCCCCTACTTGAGCATATCCATCACCGTTATTATCGTCAAATTCGGCAGTTTTAATTATCGCAATATTTGGCGAAGTAACAATCTTAATGATAGTACATGTAGTACAATTTGGATTAAGTGGTGCACATGCATTACATGGTGTTGGATCGCTTGATGCTGCTGTTATCGAAGCTCCATTTGGAGGAGTTCCTGTAACTGTTGCCAAGTTATCAACCTGACCCGCATCAATATCTGCCTGAGTGATAAAATGTATGGCTGTGAATGTAGTTGAGTTTGATGCTCCTACAGCTAATGTTGCTAAAGGACCTCCGGTTACTATTGCATTAACATCCGTTACTATAATATTTGTAAGTGTTACATTTCCAGTATTGGTTACTACAAAATTATATACTATGGTATCGCCAACATTAACACTACCATTATTATTGTTATCTACGTAAGCACCGTCTTTTGTGATGGTCATACTTGGCGATGCTGGAAAGATAACAATAGTACATGAAGTACAATTTGGATTAAGAGGCACACAGCTTGTACATGGTGTTGGATCGGTTGATGTAGCGGTTACTGGCGCTCCAATAGATGGAGTACCTGTAACTGTTGCTGAGTTGTCTACCTGACCTGCATCAATATCTGCCTGCGTTAAAACGTGTACTGCAGTAAATGTAGTCGAGTTGGTTGCTCCTGGAGCAAGTGTTGCTAAAGGACCTCCGGATACTAGTGCATTAAGATCCGTTACTGTGATATTTGTAAGGGTTGCATTACCGGTATTGGTTACTACAAAGTTGTATACTATCGTATCTCCAACATTTACAATTCCGTTGTTATTGTTATCTACAAAAACGCCATCTTTTGTTATTGTCATACTTAGTGAAGCTGTTCCTGTAACAACCCATGCACAAGTAGTTGTATTGAATGTTGCCGTTTCATATTCAGCTAATCCTGTCGGAGCTGGTGGTTGTGGTGTATTGTTATTCACCCAAGCACATGTTGTCGTGTTGAAGGTATAAGTATCCCAACAGTTTGCGTGAACTGGCTCTACAGGTTGTGGTGTATTGTTATTCACCCACGCACAAGTTGTCGTGTTGAAGGTATAAGTATCCCAACAGTTTACATGAACTGGCTCTACAGGTTGTGGTGTATTGTTATTCACCCAAGCACATGTTGTCGTGTTAAACGTATAAGTATCCCAACAGTTTACATGAACTGGCTCTAAAGGCTGTGAACCTGTATTTACCCATGAACATGATGTAGTGTTGAATATGTAATTATCCCAACAGTTTACAACTGGTGGTTGTGTTGGTTGTGAACCTTGATTGACCCATGTACATGATGTAGTGTTGAATACGTAATTATCCCAACAGTTTACATTTGATGGTTGTGTTGGTTGTACACCTGTATTTACCCATGTACATGATGTGGTGTTGAATTGGTAATTATCCCAACAGTTTACAACTGGTGGTTGAGTTGGTTGTGAACCTGTATTTACCCAACTGCATGATGTAGTATTGAATACATAATTATCCCAACAGTTTACATTTGATGGTTGAGTAGGTTGTGAACCTGTATTTACCCATGTACATGATGTGGTGTTGAATTGGTAATTATCCCAACAGTTTACAACTGGTGGTTGAGTTGGCTGTGAACCTGTATTTACCCAGCTGCATGATGTAGTGTTGAATTGGTAATTATCCCAACAGTTTACAACTGGTGGTTGTGTTGGTTGTACACCTGTATTTACCCATGAACATGATGTAGTGTTGAATATGTAATTATCCCAACAGTTTACAACTGGTGGTTGTGTTGGTTGTGAACCTTGATTAACCCATGTACATGAAGTAGTGTTGAATTGGTAATTATCCCAACAGTTTACAGTAACTGGAGGAGGAGTAATGCCACAAACTACAAT